>BAXG01000031.1 GCA_001310455.1 Photobacterium sp. JCM 19050 | reverse complement strand
GGCCGCATCAAGCGGCCTTTTTATTTTTCATTATTCGATGGCTGATAGCGTGTAGACTATTGAATTAGTGTTCCATAATTTGACTATTCCAATATCTTTACATGCGATGCGATACTGGCCTCTATTCGCACCATAATCTCCAGATTCTCCAAAGAATTCGTGATATACAAGACACTCTTTGTTTTTGACTAAATCGCCTTGTGAATAATCCTCAAGTACAGCTATCGGCGTTCTAACTCTAACTTCAGTGAATGCTTTAGTGTACTTATCACCATTTGGTGAAGTTTCCTCACCAGTATAATTTGCTATGCCAGTGTAAGTTTTATTGAGTTCTACTTGAGAAGCGAGCGGAACAATTTCTTCATAGGTTGCTTCCCAGATGGCTTCCAGTTCGTTACCCCAATAGTATTTCCGTGTAAATGAATTTGTTCCCACAGAAAGCTGTTCCATTCCCCAAGTTATATTACCGTTTGAGTCGTAATCTATTTCGCTCCACAAGGCGGTTTTATAGTCCCAAACCGAAGTTCCTTTGTATTCGGTGCCAGAGGTAGAGTCTATTCTCTTCGTAGTAAAGGTGAGTTTTCTTCCAGTCATCGAAATGTAATCGTCAGGGTTAATTTTGGGTGCGGCGGTTTGACCAACCCATTCACCTTTCTCATTGATAACCGTTTTGCCTGAAATTTGGATATTGCCATGTACATCAAGGGTTGCAGCGGAAACACCAAAAGAAGACGCGCAAATCAAAGTGGCAAGAAGTGTTTTTTTCATAGTCGAATGTCCTTACTTAATTGTTAAATTCCCTTTGATAACAAGATTGTCGTTAGCCTCTAGTTTGAAACTTTGCCCCTGACTTAAAACGACCTCTATGGTCTCGTTTGTTGCGACCTCACCTTTTCCTATCACTTCTTGCGGAGTTGAAGGGACAGTCGGAGATATCGAAGTATCTGGACTGTCATCTCCCCCACAACCAGCAAGCAGAAGGGCTGCGAGGGCCATAATGACTCTCATGACATGCTTACTCCATTGGCTTAAAAGCCATACTTTACTTATGGATAATGATCTGTTTTTCGAGACAGTTCAGGGTTTTTGATTGGAAACTGAACGAATTGGAAAAAATCAAAAGAGTGTTTCTCAACAGAAACAGGTACTATCTGGCTGGAATACAGGGAGAGGGGTAAAATTAGTGGGCAACATCACAGATTTGAATGTTGTGGTACATTAATTTTCATCTCACGGATTCGACAGGCACCGAACCTGACCGAATTTTATGACGCCTTAACCCCGATAGGCGTCAACCGGCAACAAGGATTGTTGAATGGAAGGGTACTTTCATACTTCAGGGAACCAAGTCCGATCTATGAGCTGTTGTTAGTGTCATTTCTAACGGCTGACAGCAGTTTTGTTAGCTTGGTTGAGATTTTTGACTGGAGAAAGTCATGAGCGATTTACATGCTGCCGCGCTGCGCGCACTGAAACTGATGGACCTGACTACACTGAACGATGACGATACTGATGAGAAAGTTATCGCGCTGTGCCACGATGCAAAAACTGCAGTCGGTAACACGGCGGCAATCTGTATCTATCCACGTTTCATCCCGGTTGCGCGTAAAGCTCTGCGTGAGCAGGGTACGCCTGAAATCCGCATTGCCACAGTGACCAACTTCCCGCACGGCAACGATGATATTGAAATCGCTGTAACAGAAACCAAAGCAGCGGTTGCTTACGGTGCTGATGAAGTGGATGTGGTATTCCCTTACCGTGCGCTGATTGCCGGCAACGAGCAGGTTGGTTTTGACCTGGTTAAGCAGTGTAAAGAAGCCTGTGGTGACAAGGCTCTGCTGAAAGTAATCATCGAAACCGGTGAGCTGAAAGAAGAAGCCCTGATCAAGAAAGCCTCTGAGATTTCTATCAAGGCCGGTGCTAACTTCATCAAAACCTCAACTGGCAAGGTGCCTGTAAACGCAACGCCAGAGTCAGCGGAAATCATGCTGAATGTCATCAAAGACATGGGCGTTGCCAAGACCGTTGGCTTCAAACCAGCCGGCGGCGTGCGCACTGCAGAAGACGCAAAAACTTACCTGGAAATGGCTGACCGCATTCTGGGCGCAGATTGGGCAGATAACATGCACTACCGATTTGGTGCATCAAGCCTGCTGGCTAACCTGCTTCACACCCTGGGTGAAGGCGAGAAAGCAGCGGAAGGCGGTTACTAATCCCTTTCCGATCATGAGCATCCGGGCGGTGTTTGCCTTCATTCTGCCGCCCACCTTTTCCCTGCTTTCAGCCCAAGGGGTGCCTTATGTTTTTGCCTCAGGAAATTATTCGCAAGAAGCGTGACAACATTGCCCTGAGCAATGAAGAGATCCGCTTTTTCATCAACGGCATCGCAAAAGATACCGTTTCTGAAGGTCAGATCGCGGCCTTTGCCATGGCTGTGTTCTTTAATGACATGACGATGGATGAGCGTGTTGCTCTGACCTGTGCCATGCGCGATTCCGGTATGGTACTGAACTGGGACCACATGAATTTTGGTGGCCCGATTGTCGACAAACATTCAACCGGCGGTGTGGGTGACGTTACTTCCCTGATGCTTGGCCCAATGGTGGCAGCATGTGGTGGTTTCGTCCCAATGATTTCAGGCCGTGGCCTGGGCCATACCGGCGGAACCCTGGATAAGCTTGAGTCTATCCCAGGTTACAACATCAGCCCGTCAAACGACATCTTTGGCAAAGTGACCAAAGATGCGGCGTTGCCATCATCGGTCAGACCGGTGACCTGGCGCCGGCGGACAAGCGCGTTTACGCGACCCGTGACGTTACCGCAACCGTCGACAATATTTCCCTGATTACCGCATCTATCCTTTCCAAGAAACTGGCCGCAGGCTTGAGTCCCTGGTAATGGATGTGAAGGTGGGTTCCGGTGCATTTATGCCAACCTACGAAAAATCAGAAGAGTTGGCGAAATCTATCGTGGCAGTTGCCAACGGTGCCGGTACCCGGACCAGTGCGCTGCTGACCGATATGAACCAGGTGCTGGCATCGTCTGCCGGTAACGCCCTGGAAGTCCGCGAAGCGGTGCGTTTCCTGACCGGTGAGTACCGCAACCCGCGCCTGTACGAAGTTACCATGGCACTGTGTGCCGAAATGCTGGTACTGAGCGGCCTGGCGAAAGATACGGCAGAAGCCCGCCATAAGCTGGATACCGTGTTGGATAACGGCAAGGCGGCAGAACACTTCGGCAAAATGGTAGCCGGTCTCGGTGGCCCGCTCGATTTTGTTGAGAACTATGAGAAATACCTGGCTACTGCCGGCATCATCAAGCCTGTGTTTGCAGACGCAAGCGGCTTTGTGGGTGCGATGGATACCCGTGCTTTGGGTATGGCAGTGGTCGGCATGGGCGGTGGACGCCGCGTGGCGAGCGATACCATCGACTATGCAGTGGGCCTGGATGAGATGATCCGCCTGGGGCAGGTGGCAGACAGCCAAACCCCGCTGGCGATGATCCACGCCCAAAATGAAGAACAGTGGCAGCAGGCGACAGAGGCTGTGAAAGCAGCAATTACCCTGACCGACAGCAAGCCTGAGGCGACCCCGGAAGTATACCGCCAGGTCGGCCCACAAGACGTCTAACGGAGGCGAAGATGAAACGCGCATTTATTCTGGTTCTTGATTCATTTGGTGTTGGTGCCGCTGAAGACGCTGACAAGTTTGGTGATGTAGGCTCTGATACCCTGGGTCACATCGCTGAAGCCTGTGCAAAGGGTGAAGCGGATAACGCTGACCGTAAAGGCCCCCTGAGCCTGCCAAACCTCAGCCGTCTCGGCCTTGGCAAGCTGGCTGAGGAATCAACCGGTTCTTTCCCGGCTGGACTGGATGCAAATGCCGACATCATCGGTGCCTACGCGCACGCCCAAGAGCTGTCTTCCGGTAAGGATACCCCTTCCGGTCACTGGGAGATTGCCGGGGTGCCAGTGCTGTTTGACTGGGGTTACTTCACTGACCACAACAACAGCTTCCCACAGGAACTGCTGGACCGCATCGTAGAAAAAGCCGGTCTGCCGGGTTACCTCGGTAACTGCCACGCTTCCGGTACTCAGGTGCTGGATGACCTTGGCGAAGAGCACATGGAAACCGGCAAGCCGATTTTCTATACCTCTGCAGACTCGGTATTCCAGATTGCCTGTCATGAGGAAACTTACGGGGTGGACAACCTGCTGAAGCTGTGTGAACTGGTGCGTGAAGAGCTTAAGGATTACAATATCGGCCGCGTGATTGCCCGTCCGTTTGTCGGAACCGGCAAAGGCAAGTTCGAGCGTACCGGCAACCGCCGTGACTACTCTGTCGAGCCGCCTGCGGCAACCGTGCTGCAGAAGCTGGTGGATGAAAAGGGTGGTGACGTGGTGTCTATTGGTAAAATTGCCGATATCTACGCCCACTGCGGTATCACCAAAAAGGTGAAAGCAACCGGCATCCCTGCGCTGTTTGACGCAACTGTTGATCAAATTAAACAAGCGGGTGACAACACCATCGTCTTTACTAACTTCGTGGACTTCGACTCAGCTTACGGTCACCGCCGTAACGTAGCGGGTTATGCCGCTGCGCTGGAGTATTTCGACAAGCGCCTGCCGGAAGTTCTCGAGATCATGCAGGACGATGACGTGCTTATCATCACTGCTGACCACGGCTGTGATCCTACCTGGCCAGGTACCGACCACACCCGTGAACACATTCCTGTGCTGGTATACGGCAAGAAGGTTAAACCGGGCTCACTGGGCCGCCGTGAAACCTTTGCTGATATCGGCCAGAGCCTGGCGGGTTACTTCGGTACCTCAGCCATGGAATACGGTAAATCTTTCCTGTAATAGCCCAATAACTGAAAAGGAAACCAATAATGGCAACTCCACACATCAATGCTGAAATGGGTGATTTCGCTGACGTAGTTCTGATGCCAGGCGATCCGCTGCGTGCTAAGTTCATCGCAGAAACTTTCCTGGAAGATGCCAAAGAAGTGAACAACGTTCGCGGCATGCTGGGCTTCACCGGTACTTACAAAGGCCGCCGTATCTCAGTTATGGGCCATGGTATGGGTATCCCATCATGCTCAATCTACGCGACCGAGCTGTTCAAAGACTTCGGCGTGAAGAAAATCATCCGCGTAGGCAGCTGCGGTGCAGTACGTGAAGATGTAAAACTGCGTGACGTAGTTATCGGCATGGGTGCATCTACGGATGCGAAAGTAAACCGTACCCGTTTTAATGGTCACGACTTTGCTGCACTGGCTGATTTTGACATGGTTCGTCATGCACAGCAGGCTGCAAAGAACCTGGGTGTTAACGTACGTGTAGGTAACATCTTCTCTGCAGACCTGTTCTACTCTCCAGAGCCAGAATTCTTCGACAAGATGGCGAAGTTCGGTATTCTGGGTGTTGAAATGGAAGCGGCGGGTATCTACGGTGTGGCAGCAGAGTTCGGTGGTAAGGCACTGACTATCTGTACTGTATCTGACCACATCAAGACCGGTGAGCAGACTACCTCTGCAGAGCGCCAGACCACTTTCAACGAAATGATTGAAATTGCACTGGAATCTGTACTGCTGGCAGACGCTGAAGCGTAATTGCTGCGGAAACAGGAACCCAAAAGAGACAGCTTCGGCTGTCTCTTTTTCATTTCATAAGATTATTTTTTTACGGATATAAGAAGTGAGTTACGAGTGGCGAGATAAGAGAAAGAAGTATCGATTGACTTATGAACGGTTTCAGGATGATCTCACCACTCACCACTCACCACTCACCACTCAGACTTTCAACATCAATATCTTCGAGCGCCTCTGGTAGTTATAAAGTGCCTGTTTCCCATTTGGCAGGCTCGGGACATCGGCTTCGTAGAATCCTTGCTCCCGGAACCAGTGGACACTGCGGGTTGTCAGTACAAAAATCGTCTCTAGACCCATCGCCCGTGCTTTGTGGCGAATATGGTTGAGCAGCACGCCGCCGCGGTTTCCATCACGGTAATCCGGGTGGACGGCAACACAGGCCATCTCGCCGGTTTTCTCTTCCTGGAAAGGGTAAAGAGCGGCACAACCAATTACCAGTCCATCACGTTCAACAATGGTGAAGCGCTCAATTTCCTGCTCCAGTTGCTCGCGGGAACGGCGTACAAGTATGCCATGTTCCTCCAGCGGACGGATTAGATCCAGGATACCGGCGATGTCATCAATATTGGCTGAGCGGACTTTCTCGGCACTTTCCATGACGATCTGAGTACCAATACCCTCAACCGAGAACAGCTCCTGGATTAGAGAACCGTCCACTTTGTAACTTAATAGGTGGCTTCGCGGTACTCCGGCCCGGCAAGCGCGGATTGCCCCGCGCAGGAAGCGGGCGGTGCCGGATTCGTAATCCCCGGCCTGGATATGCTGCTGCAGGATCTCTTCGGCCTGGTTGGGGAACAGTTCAGAAATGATGCTGCCTGACTGGGTTTCCACACCTTGGAGGAACAAAACCCAATCAGTTTCTCTGCGTTGAGCTTGATGGCGATTTCTGTCGCGATCTCTTCAGAGCACAGGTTGAAACATTCACCAGTTACGGAAGAGGCAACCGGGCCGAGCAATACTACCGCCTGCTGGTTGAGCTGGCTGCGGATACCGTCAATATCAATCCGGCGTATGCGGCCGGAGTGGCAATAATCAACACCGTCATCAACACCTAACGGCTGGGCAATCACAAAGTTGCCGCTCACCACGTTAATCTGTGCGTTTGCCATCGGGGTGTTATTCAGACTCATGGAGAGCCGGGCAGTAATATCAAGCTGAAGCTGGCCTGCGGCCTGTTTCACCAGTTCCAGTGAATCGGAATCAGTGACGCGAGCACCTTTGTGGTATGGCGTAGAAAGGTTGTGCTTGTCCAGCAGGGTGTTGATTTGCGTACGAGCACCGTACACCAACACCAGTTTAATCCCCAGACTATGCAGCAGTGCAATATCATTCACGATATTGGGGAAGTTTTCGTCGGCAATGGCTTCGCCACCTAACATGATGACGATGACTTTGCGTTGGTGGGCGTTCACATAGGGGGCTGACTGGCGGAATCCCTTTACCAGTGCGGTACTTCTGAGTTTCAAGCTGATATCCATATCACTCAAATAATTATGCTAAAATAATGACTAATTATTTCGTGCTTAGCAAGATAAAATGAACGGGTCTCTATTTTTAAGCGTCAACACACAGCCAGGCAAATCAAAGTGGTTTATGCTGAACAACATATCAAACATGAGAACATGGCTTAAATGTGAGAAAAAACTTTACTGTTACACTCGCGTTCCTGGTCACTATTCTGGCTTTAGCGTTGGTCGGTTTTCAATACCGGGCCTACATGAATACACCCGTCACAAACTTCTATGGCTCCTGGATTGAGCAGGATGTACCGGCCTATCTTGCCGAAACGTTTGAAATACGTGAGGAGGGAGTCTTTATTAACGGCAGCATCGTAACCACAGATTTCGATGTCACCCGAGACTCTCTGAGCTTCACTATCGGAGACAAGACATACCGTTTTTCGGCCATCGATCAATTCACAATCCTGCGCGAAGCACCTGCCATTACACCAGCTACTTTCAGCGGGCGGGGGCAGAGCAGGTGAAAGAGGTATCAGAATCCAGGGTGATAAACCTTTAATTGATTTCCTTGAGCAACATTCCCCTTTTGTTCAACGCTTTGCCGGTAACACGCTGACAGGGTTCTGCGTCTGTGCTCTGGGCTAGGGCTATGTGCCTGAGCAAGTCTGCCGGCTTTGTATTCCTCTCTGGTAACGCTGAATGGTGTTGTTTATTGGACAGGCTCCGGGTGAATAATAAGATGCCTGCCAAAAACCAATGGGCAGCGAAATCCTGAGTCCGGTGGAATTTGTTTGCGTCGAAAGGCGCTTTTTGTCACGCTTGGCGCAACCTGTTTAAAAGTAAGGAATCCCGTGATTCGTCGCATTCTCCCTCTTGCCGCTGTGCTGATACTCGCCAGTTGCGCGCGCCCTACAGACAGAGGCCAGCAGTACCTTGACGGTTCATTCGATAACGTCCTCAATCCAGTTGCCAGTGTTGTTACTAACCAACCGAAAGATTTCTCTCTCTTTGATGCCCAACTGGCGAAAGTCGAAGAAGTATCCCCGAGCCTGGTAAAAAAGAACGAAGCTGTTTATGACAAGGTTCAGGCATGGCTGAAAGCGGGTGGTGACCCGGAAAAATTGGCTGAATTTGGAATTAACACCGAGCAAATGGGCGGCGGTGACGGATACGGCAACGTGCTGTTTACCGGCTACTTCTCCCCTGTGATTGAAATGCGCCACAAGCCAGATGCCCTGTTCCGCTACCCGGTTTACGGAAAGCCTATCTGTGGTGAGCGTTGCCCGACCCGTGACGAAATCTATGCCGGCGCGCTGAATGGCCTTGGACTTGAGTTGGGATACAGTGCTTCCCTTATCGACAACTTTATTATGGAAGTGCAGGGCAGTGGCTTTATCCATTTCGGTGATACCGACCAGTTGGAATACTTTGCCTACGGCGGAAAAAACAACCACCCATACGTCAGTATCGGCAAGGTCCTGATCGATCAAGGGGAAATCCCGCGCGAGAAAATGTCCCTCAAGGCAATCAAAGACTGGGTTAACAGCCACAATGAGAAACAAGTGCTGGATCTGCTGATTCAGAACCCGTCTTACGTATTCTTCCTGCCTAAAGCGGCGCACCCGGTTACGGGTACTGCCGGGGTACCACTGCTTGCCGGAGCGTCTGTCGCCGCAGACCGTGAATACCTGCCTATGGGTACAGTGTTGCTTGCTGAGGTTCCTCAACTGGATGAAATGGGGAACTGGAGCGGGGATTATGTACTTAAACTGCTTATGGCCCTTGATACCGGCGGCGCGGTTAAGAAAAACCATCTCGACCTGTACCACGGGATGGGAGAGGAAGCTGGTATCCAGGCCGGTCACTACAAGTATTTTGGCCGGGTTTGGAAGCTGGGGGCAGAAGAAGCGCCAGCCTTGTCACCCGAAGCGCCATTGGCAAAGAAGGAAGACAACCTGGCTAAGAACTGATGTCTGCATAGAAAAAACGGGCTCCTGCGGGAGCCCGTTTTCGTTTGAGTGCGGATTACTGCCTGATCACACAGCGGTATCCGTCAAATACAACGCGGGATTTGCCTTTCAGGGTAACTGGTCCGTTTTCGCAAGGGATCTCAAACAGGCCGAAGATGGCGATGCTGACGTTTACGTCATCACCCGGCTTTTTACCCAGTTGGTCGAGCAGAGGGCTCTTCTGGTTGTAGTTGCGGGTACCGTACCACTTGAGCCAGGGGCGGCGAGCATCCCAGTCACCGTCGAACAATGGCACAACAGGAAGAAGCTGCGGTTTTTCACTGTCATCTTGAACTTAATCGGCTTCTCTTTGTATGCAAGGCTTACCACAACCGGATCGTGGTCTGAAGACGAGTAAGGGTTGTCTGATTTCACCAAGTCGCCGGTAAAGCGGCCTGAGTATTCAAACAGAGTGCTTTCACTGGCGTTGATATGCCAGTCTTCCACACCTTTTACCTTCTTAACCAGAGACTTGTTACCCATTGCGTGGTCAAGGCTGCCTAGCTCTCCGTCGAAGGTGTAGGAGAAAGCATCCTCACCGATAAATGCCGGTGCCAGGTTGGTGTAACCAAAGCCTTTGCCCACTTCACGCGGTGCTTCATCAAGCGGAGTGCCTGCAATTGAGGTGCCGGCAGCAGTAACAATCTTGCGGGTGCTGGTGGCCGGATCATAATCCGTCAGCATACGCACAGGATCTTCTTTGCCGTAGGCATTGAAGTCACCCAGTAGCAATACATCGCCTTTCACACCTTCAAGCGCTTTACCCAGTGTCTCTGCTGCGGAAACGCGGAACTCATTACAGCGGCCCTGCAGGTCAGCCGGATCGTCATCAAACTCGCCGGCAATCCAGTCTTCATAACAGCCAGAGCCTTTAGACTTGAAGTGGTTTACTGCAATAGTCAGTTTTTGCTTACCGACCTTGAACTGCTGGATCAGGGAGTCACGCTGGAATTTGTCGAGTTGGCGTACGTCACCATCCGGGTTGGTTCCGCTGATATGCTGCTCAGGCATCCTGACCGGCACCGCATTGCCATTTGGCATCACACGCGCTGGGCGATAAAGGATCGCGACCATGATGGCGTCAGTGCCATAGTACTTGCCCTCGCTGCGGTCTGATTCAGCCGGCGTGATGTAACTGTAGTGATCAGCTGTATCTGTAAGGTTGGCATTGAGTTCAGTAACCAGGTTGGCAATGGCACTGTTGTCACCGAAACCGTTATTTTCGATTTCCATCAAGCCAAAGATATCAGCATCGATTGCCACCATTGCGTTAACAATCTTGGTGCGCTGAAGCTCAAATTCAGCGGCATTCTTGGTCCCCCGGTTACAACCGCGGCTGGCATCAGCATCAGCCTGGTCTGCACAGGTGATGTTGAGGTCGCCGCCGATTGCGCTGGCACTGGTAAAGAAGTTGAGCACGTTGAAGCTTGCAACTCGGAGGTTACTTCCATCTACGTCTGCCGGAGCGTCAGTACGGTCATTGTTATGGGTGAAATCACCGGCAACAATTTGGTTGGTGGTTACCAGACGGTAGTCACCAAAGCTGTAGCCAACAACCCCTTCGAGGTTAACGAGCTGATCGCCAACCCGGATATAACCCTGTTCAGCATCCAGGCCCGGGAAGTAAGGGATGATACCGTTCGGAGCCTTGGCGTCGGTTTCAATGAACAGTTGGTTGGTGCGGTTCGCTTCTGCCAGAGCGGCAGTTTCCGGCGCTTCAGCAACATAAAGCTGGGTAGGTTTGAAGTTAGGCTCGCCGTACGACAACACCATATTGTTGCGGAAGGCGTCATAGTCGAAACCAAAGTTACGGGTTACAACCAGGTTGCTGTCCTGCGCCAGACGAACATGCATGCCTTCGTAGCGCTCCATTGCATCAGCCAATGTCTCACCATCAGCGACATCAATGTCTGTGGCAGCCGGTGCACCCACGTTCTGGCCAATTTCTACCTTTCCTGCATCCAGTGCGATTTCGGTCAGGCCGAAGAATTCTTTAACCTTACCGGAAACACATACTTCCTGGCCGGCTTCAAGGCCAGAAATGCTCTGGTTGCCGGTGTAAACCAGGATACCGTCAGAGGTCGCCGGGTTGCCGTCGCCGTTTGCGTCCTGCAGCCAGAAGCCTTTAAACAGGCCGCTGGTTACAGCAGTAACGACACCTTTGGTCACATATGCATCATCTGATTCGAAAGAGCCTGCTGGTACCAGCGGGCTGGACGCGCCGTCACCCTGGATAGCATAAATAGGGGTCAGGGTTTGCCCTTCGCAGGTGAAGGTGTTGCCACCGCCGCCGTTGCCATCACACGCAGCTTCACCGGCACAGCCCAGGCCATCAAAGGTGTCATTGCCGAGAGTAAGCCAGCTTGTGGAAGCATCAAAGGCCGATCCAATATCAGTGCGGCCGGATGTTCCATCCTTGCGGCGCAGGGTGGCGTCTTTGGCAAAGTTGCTGCTGTTGCCAAGTTGGCCAAGGCTGTCCACCAGGGTATCGCCGTTTTTAAGCGCTACGACATCGTTGCCATTGAAAGAGAGTGAACCTGTTGTCTGGTCAGCGTCGGATTTGATGCCGTCAGCCGCAGAACTGTTTGCGATGACGTAGCTGTCGCCGGCGGGGAGGTTCCCGGACAGGTTAATTGGACTGTTAAAGGTGGTTTTGCCATTGCTGGCAATGGAAACTGTCCAGCCGGAGAGGTTGACGTCGGTCGTGCCTAAGTTGGAAATTTCGAGTGCTTTGTTATTGGAGGAACCTTCCACATACTCTGTGATAAGGACCTCTGCCGCTGCCGGGGCTGCTGCGAGTGCAACGGCCAGTGCAACGGGGCTCCATTTTATTGAGACCATTTCTCGTTCCTTTTTGGAGGTTAGTTCAAAAAAGCATTGAATTATTTACAGAACTAACATTTCAAAACGGTGATATTGGTCGCGTATATAGGCTGATATGTGTCTTATTGTTGATAACTATGACATTGGTTCAAATTGAAACCCGCTTAAATAAAAAAACGCCGGCATGAAAGCCGGCGTTAATTTGCGAAGCGGATTGACTGAATTACATCAGCCCGGCTTCTTTGTAGTACTTGGCAGCGCAGGGTGAAGAGGTGCAGACAAGCCGTCTTTCACCATTTCTTCTTTCTTCAGGTTGGCAAATGCCGGGTGAAGGCGACGGAAATCGTCAAAGTTCTCAAACACGGCTTTTACCACGTTGTAGATCACTTCTTCTGGTACTTCAGTTGAAGACACGAAGGTCGCACCTACACCGAAGGTCTTCACGTCACCGTCATTGCCACGGTACATACCACCTGGGATGGTTGCTGTACGGTAGTAATCGTTTTTCTCGATCAGGCTCTTGGTTGCTGCGTTGTCAACGGTGACCAGAACGCTGTCACAGGCGGTGGTGGCTTCCTGAATTGAACCACTTGGGTGACCGACGGTGTAAACCATTGCGTCGATCTTGTTATCACACAGCGCTTTTGACTGCTCTGCAGCTTTCAGCTCGGAAACCTGGCCAAAGTCATCTTGTGTCCAACCCATTTCCTTCATCAACACTTCGATGGTACCGCGCTGGCCGGAACCCGGGTTACCGATGTTCATACGTTTGCCTTTCAGGTCATCAAATGTCTTGATACCTGCATCAGCGCGAGCAACAACGGTGAACGGTTCTGGGTGGATGGAGAATACAGCGCGCAGATCTTTGTACGGACCCTGTGATTCAAATTTGCTGGTGCCGTTATAGGCATGGTACTGCCAGTCAGACTGAGCGATACCCATGTCCAGTTCACCGGCCTTAATGGTGTTGATGTTATAGATTGAGCCACCGGTACTTTCTACGGAACAGCGGATGCCGTGCTCTTTACGGCTTTTGTTAACCAAACGGCAGATTGCACCTCCGGTTGGATAGTACACACCTGTTACGCCACCGGTTCCGATAGTGATGAACTGGTTATTGGCTGAACAGATGTTGCGCTCCCAACTGCGGCGGCAAAACCCAGCGTGAGCAAAGTCGTTTTGAGTGCTTTCATGCCTACTTTCCTTTTGTAGTGGTTAGTTGCAATCCATTTGTGAATTTAGTGTTTTCAAATTGCTATTATATTTTTTCAGCTATCCTCGGCTGTTTGCAAGTTTTTATCCTTATTATTTGAAAGATTTGTAGATTTTTTGGCGTAGATCTGTCGCTTGGTTGAGGGAAAACCCTGCTTTATTTATTGAATTTCCAATTTGTGAGACAAGTTGAGCATTGTTGCTGGCGGTTTTGCCTGACTGATCAGTCAATCCATTTTCAAATCCGATTCTGATATCACCACCAAGCAGGTTAGCGGCGTTCAGGCAGTGGAAGGCATAAGGACCGAATGCACAAACAGCCCAATCCACACCAGAACCTGACAGCTCTGAAAGCATAGGGACAAGCTCCACCGGCTGGGCGGTAAATGCCTCGTTGTACCTGCCCAATACCATAAGCAGGTGATGACCTTTAGCCGGTATTTTTCCGGTGCTCAAAAGATAAAGATAGCGGCGCACATCGGCGGCATCGTAAAGGATGTACTGGATGTAGATGTGTTGTTCGGAAAGTTCATGGAGAAACTGGCTGGCAGTATCAATCCCATTTTCATCCGGCATGATTTCCCTGAGTGCTATGGATGTTGCTTCCGGAAGCGTGGCGCGGATGAGTGCCATTTGCTGTGCCGGGCTATAGCGGCCGACAGCTTCTGTTGTTAGCTGGATAACCAGTTTTTCATCCAATGCCTGCGGGTTTCAGCCAGCCATTCTTTGTTAAGCCCCGGATCCAGCGAGTGATTTTGTTCGCTGTCACGAACATGTATATGTGCCATCGCTGCGCCGCTGTCAGCGCAAAGATGCAGCTCATCGACAAGAGAGGAAACCGTGACAGGTACAGCCGCGTGGTCTTCGGTTTTAGGCCGGGCACCGTTAGGTGCAACAATAATGGTGCGATCCGTCCTCATGATACGCTCCTGCCAGCAATCGCGATGGCATCATCGACTGATAAGGCGAGCTTTTCAATTAGCTCTTCAATGTGGTCGTCCTGAATAATGAAAGGCGGAGCGAGAAGAATATGATGCCCTTGGTGACCGTCAATAGTACCGCCCATCGGGTAAACCATCAGCCCCCGGCTCATTGCCGCTTTTTTTACTAGGCTGTGCAATTGTGTGTCAGGGGAAAAGGGCGCTTTGGTCTCACGGTTTTCGACTAACTCAATGCCGAGGAATAACCCCCTTCCCCGGATGTCTCCGACATGAGGTGCTCTGCAAAGCGACAGCCCAGCTCAGCAAAAAGCTTGCGCCCTTGCTGGTTTACACTGTCGAGTAGCTTGTCGGTGTCCAATACATCGAGCGTTGCCAACGCCGCTGCACAGGCAATGGGGTGAGCCATAAAGGTATGCCCATGCTGGAAAAAGCCACTGCCGGAAGAGATGGCTTCTATCATGTGGTCTGCAACCATTACTGCACCGATAGGCTGGTACCCGGCAGCCAGCCCTTTTGCCATGGTGACCAAATCCGGCACAATGGCTTCCTGCTCAAACGCGAAGTAGGAGCCTGTCCGGCCACAGCCGCACATCACCTCATCCAGAATTAACAAGATGCCGTAGCGATCGCAGATTTGCCTGATGCGGTAGAAATATCCTCTTTCGGCGGTTAACGCACCAGCTGTTGCCCCCACAACCGGCTCCGCAATAAACGCCATGACATTTTCCGGCCCCATTTCCAACAGCTTATCTTCCAGCTCCTGGGCCATGCGAAGACCATATTCAAAATCGGACTCCTGATCTCGCTTGTTGCGATAACTGTAGCAAGGGGAGATAAAGCCGTGCTTCACCAGCATGGGTGCAAACGGCTCCCGGCGCCATTGGTTTCCTCCGGCAGCCAGCGCACCTAATGTGTTTCCGTGATAGCTCTGGTAGCGGGATATGACTTTGTTTCGTCCGGGCTGACCGGTTTCAACAAAGTACTGCCGGGCAAGTTTCAGCGCACTTTCCACGGCCTCAGAGCCGCCACTGACAAAGTAGGTGTGGTTGAGGCTGGACGGAGCCATAGATGCCAATTTCTTTGCCAGTTGCTCCGCGACATCCGAGGTGAAAAATCCGGTATGCGCATAGGGAATAGCTTCGAGTTGTTTTTTCATCGCTCCGGTGATTGCATGATGGTTATGCCCAAGACAGGACACGGCAGCCCCTCCGCAACCGTCCAGGTATGACTTCCCTGTGTCGTCGAACAAGTATACGCCTTCCCCACCTGAAATTTTTGGCAGAGTTGCGTGGCAATGGCGGTGGAGAATGTTGCTCATTGTGCCGTTTCCTTAGCGCGAAAATTGTTCATATTGTGGGCAGGCGATACACTATTAACAAACGACATTTTTGACTGGGGTATGAACAAATTTCATGCCCAGAAGCAACCAACAAGCTGGCGAGGGAATAGATTTGGCGTTGATGAAAGGAATGCCTTCAATTAAGGCGTTGAAAACATTTGTAGAAGTGGCTCAGAGCCGAAGCTTTTCAAAGGCAGCACAGTCTTTGTGCCTGAGCCAGAGCGCCATCAGTAAGCAAATACAACAGCTTGAGAATCAGTTAGGGACATCACTGTTTGAGCGCCATGGCAGTGGGGTTGAGCTGACCGAAGCCGGGCAGCGGTATCTCGGGCCGGTTTTCGAAGCGTTGGATATTCTTTCGCAAGCAACCTCAGAGATGCTCCAAAGACAGCAGGGCCACACGACAGTCAAAATCCACCTGCCGCCTTCTCTGGCGAATCTCTGGTTGATTCCCCGATTGGGCGGGGAATCCGGGCTAAACGGGATTCACCTTGCGTGGTGGCAGGAACAGAGCACGAGCTAAATGACAGTAATGAAGTGGATATTCGTTGTCTGAGGGATATCGAATTACCGGAACACTGCGAGTGCCTGAAAAAAGAAAAGCTGCTGTTGGTTGTCCGGCCAGATAAATTGCCTCAACAATTGTTGGAGGTCAGCGATCTGCTTTCAGTCAGTGCCATCTCCCATATCACAAGGCCACATCTTTGGAGTAATTTCTGGCATTCCCATGGGGTGCCCCAGACAAGCCCGGTTTATGGTACCGGGTTTGAGCACTTCTATATGTCGCTGGAGGCGGTAAGGAATGGTGCGGGAATGGCGCTAATCCCTGATTTCCTGGTGGCTGATGCTCTGGCAAAAGGAGAGGTGGCAAACCCTTTGAATATCCAGTTTTACAGCGGCTACGGTTACTACTTGATTCGGGGAAGGCACCAGCGTTTTTCTCGCGCGGCACTTCAGGTGAAGGAGTGGCTGGCAACCCAATTAGCTCTGGACAATTGATCACCGAGCAAGTATAACCCGCAGCCTCTATGTCACCCATTTAAAGCGAGATTAATCCCATGCGAGAGCTCACAACCCCGGCCTCTGAAAGCTACCAGCAACGTTTTGGTGGCACCCAGCGTCTGTACGGTGTTAACGAGTTGGAGATCCTTCGCGCAGCCCATATTTGTGTTATTGGTATTGGCGGAGTGGGCTCGTGGGCGGTGGAAGCGTTGGCGCGCACCGGTATCGGGGAGTTGACCCTGATAGACATGGATGATGTCTGCGTGACGAATATTAACCGCCAGATTCACGCAATGAGCGGCACAGTCGGGCAGAGCAAAATTGAAGTGATGGCAGAGCGCGTAAAGCTCATCAACCCAGATTGCCAGGTTAACCTGATTGATGACTTCATTACCGAAGAAAACATCGCTGAGTATATTGATAAACGCTTTGACTATGTCTTGGACGCCATTGACAGCATCAAGCCAAAAACTGCATTACTGGCGTACTGTAAGCGCAACAAAATCAAAGTAATTACCGTGGGTGGCGCGGGCGGCCAGACTGATCCCACACAAATAGACGTGGCCGATTTGACCAAGACCATTCAAGACCCGCTTGCAGCTAAACTACGAAATAACCTGCGCCGGTTTTACAACTTCAGCAAAACACGTAAGTTTGGCATTGAATGTGTTTATTCGACTGAGCAACTGAAGTACCCGCAAATTGATGGCAGTGTCTGCGCGGCAAAAACGACTGCAGAAGGCCCGAAACGTATGGATTGTGCCAGTGGCTTTGGTGCAGCTGCGATGGTCACGGCAACATTTGGTTTTGTGGCGGTTTCCCGAATTATCAGTAAGTTGTTGGAAAAACATACTCGCAGTTAATCTAGGTTTAGTATAAAAAATGCCACGCGATATGCCTATCGCGTGGCCAACAAACGGCGAAGAATCTTCAGACCGGGGGATCAGGCCGTCTCACTCTCCGCGTCACTCACCGCTTCTTGTTGTAATGGCAGTACCTGCCGGACGTATTCCCCCGGAGCATCAGCCAGAGCCGGATAGTTATCAGACCCTGTGACCAGCGGTTCCACCATATCTTTGTTGCTGAACGCCGACAGCCACTGGTGCCAGTGAGGCCACCAGGAGCCTTCGGTACGTTCGGCTTCGTTCAACCAGTCCTCGGCAGCTTCAGGAAGGTTGCTGTTGAGCCAGAAACCGTACTTGTTTTTGTCAGGATGGTTCACAATTCCGGCAATATGACCGGATTCACCCAGTACGAAGGTCTTGTTACCGCCAAGGCAAAGTGCACCACGGTAGGTGCCTTGCCACAGGGCAATATGATCTTCGCGGGTGGAAATAAAGTAAGTCGGTACGCGAATCTTACTCAGGTCAACGTAAACGCCGCCCACCTTAACCCCGCGTTTGTCTACCAGCTTGTTGTTGAGATACAACTCACGAAGGAGGAAGTTGTGGGCTTTTGCGGCAACGTTGGTGCTGTCGCTGTTCCAGTAAAGGAGATCAAAATCGACAGGGCTGTTGCCCTTGAGATAGTTGTCGATGTAATAATTCCAATACAGGCTGTTTTCGCGGAGCAAGCTGAAGGTGACACTGAGTGATCGGCCGTCCATGTAACCCTTGGCATTGTTCTGGGTTTCAATGGCGCGGATGACCGGGTCGTTAATGTATGCGCCTACTTCGCCCGGCTGCGAGAAATCGAGCAGGGTGGTAAAGAAGGTCGCCGATTTTATTCTTTGCTTCATGCGCTTGGCTGAGTAGTACGCCAAGGTCATGGCCAGCACTGTGCCGCCGATGCAGTAGCCAATCGCATTGATTTGCGGCTGCTTGGTAATGTCTTCCAATACCGATACCGCTTCAACAACGCCCTTGGTTACATAGTCTTCAAACTCGACATCTTTCTGGGCTGGGCCCGGGTTGCGCCAGGACATCAGGAAAACACTGTGTCCTTGCTCAAGCAGCCAGTTGACCATGGAGTTCTTCTGGCGTAGGTCGAGAATGTAGTACTTGTTGATAAATGGCGGTACAACCAGCAAGGGGGTCGACAGGACTTTTTCTGTTTTTGGTGTGTACTGAATCAGTTCAAACAATTCATTTTTGTACACAACCTTACCTGCAGTGGTTGCAATATCGTCACCAACTCTGAAGGCATTGTTGTTCGTCATGCGGATTTTGAGGATGTCCGCACTGGCGTCGACATCTTCCTGCAACTGTTGAATGCCTTTGAGCAGGTTCTCGCCATTTTTTTCCATTGTCAGCTTCAGAAGCTCTGGATTTGTCATCACAAAGTTGCTGGGTGACAGAGCATTGAGCATTTGACGAGAAAAGAAGTGCAGGCGTTCGCGTGATTTAACATCCAGCCTTCCATGGCATTGATTGACTGAAGGAAAGTGCTGCTGTAGAGCAGGTAAGATTGCTTGATAAAGTTAAACCAAGCCTCTTCCTGCCAGGCTGGATCATTGAAACGTCTGTCGCCGTGTTCAGCACCCACGACGTCATCGCCTTCTTTGGCAAGCGCAAGCTGTTGCCAAATCTGAAGCTGCTTTTCCCACCACTGGGTTTGCAGGTTCAGCATCACCCCCGGCTGATTTGCCGCGGATTCAAAAAACTGTAAGGTGTCTTCCAGATTAACTTCTTGCAGAGCACGGTTTAAGGGGGAGTCCACGGAGGTATTGCCGCGGTCCCAGCTCTGCCACCAGTCTTGCTGGCAATCTTGCATCGACTTGAAATAGTCTGCAAACAGGTGTGTAAACATGGATACCCTCCTGGTAAAAACACCGCCGCCTCGTTACGAGGCGGCGTCTATCCCTGTTTACGCCGGGGTAGCGGCTTTAATGTTTTCAGAGGTGAGGTTGTCCACGTCCTCTTTGAACTCTTTGGCAATATTCTGAAGCTTGTTGCTGTCGTCCATCAGTTGCTGGGACAGCTTGGTCAGGGTAGCCATTTGCTGGCCGTTAAACGCAGCCAGAGAAGTCACATCTTTCACTTCGCTTGCAGCTTTGAACTGTGCCAGGCCCAACTCGCTGTAAGCCTTCATCGCGTTCAACTGAAGCTCCGTGATTTGCTCAACATGCTTAGCCATCAGCTTGTTGAACTTGTTGTAAGGAGCCAGTGATTTCTCTGCTTGATCTGAAAACACCTTAAACATATCCGTGTACATAACTTTTCTCCTGCTAGTAAGAGAGTAAATTCAATAAAGGAGTAAACATTTATCAGCAGCGCTTGATGATCACTGCCGTACCCATACCGCCTCCAACACAAAGCGATGCGACGCCATATTGGCCTTCACGGCGCTTCAGTTCGTGGATAAGGGTGACCAGAATACGGTTGCCTGATGCCCCCAGGGGGTGGCCCAAAGCAATGGCACCGCCATTCACATTGGTTTTTTCCATCATTTCTTCTACCGACTGACCGTGTTGTTCAGCCAGTTGGTAAACCACACCGAGTGCCTGAGCAGCAAAGGCTTCGTTAAGCTCAAGCAAATCGATATCTGAAAGAGCGAGCCCGGCTTTTTCCAACGCTTTGCTGACTGCGCTGACCGGTCCCAGGCCCATAACTTTCGGATCCAAGCCGGTTTGAGCCGTTGCGACAATCTCAGCCAGCGGAGTGACACCGTGTTTTTTGACCGCTGACTCAGACATAACAATGACAGCCGACGCGCCGTCATTGAGGCCAGATGCATTTCCGGCAGTCACGGAGCCTTCGCGGTTGAATGCCGGACGAAGCTTGGCAAGGCCTTCAGCACTTGCATCCGCTTTTGGGTATTCATCCTGTTCAAACAACACTGTCTGGCGGCGCTCTGTGACTTCAACAGCAACCGTTTCATCTGCAAATTTTTTGGCTTCCAGTGCAGCAACAGCGCGTTGTTGGCTGCTCAGTGCATAAGCGTCCTGAGCTTCACGAGTGAGGCTGAGCTCGGCCACGATGTTTTCAGCCGTCACACCCATGTGATACTGGTTGAAAACATCTGTCAGTCCATCATTGATGAGCAGATCTTTAAGGGAAATGTCTCCCATTTTCTGGCCTTGGCGCAGTGATGCAGGCGCTGCAAATGGAATCTGGGACATGTTTTCTGCACCGGCAGCGACCACCACTTCGGCTTCTCCGGCTTTAATATGGGTGACGGCGTCCATGACGGCTTTCATACCGCTGCCACACACCATATTGAGGCTGTAAGCCGGAACTGTCTGAGGGATACCGGCAAACAGAGCTGCCTGACGGCCCGGCCCCATTCCCTGGGCTGCGCCTACGACGTTACCCAAAATGACTTCATCTACGCTTTCCGGGCTGACGTTGCCGCTCTCTAACGCTCCTTTAATCGCCACCGCGGCCAATTCGCCAACAGGTACTGATTTAAGAGAACCACCAAAGCTCCCAATAGGCGTGCGCTTGGCCGCCACTATAAATACGCGTTCCATCTATATTTTCCTGTCAGAGAGTAAGGGTTATTGCATGTACAGGCCGCCATTCACCGACAGGGTTTCACCTGTGATGTAGGCGCCGGCATCACTTGCCAGGTACGCAACGGCTGAAGCAATTTCCTCTGGGGTAGCCAGTCGTTTCATCGGCACGGTTTCAATGATGCTGTCGAGCACATCCTGGCGGATGGCTTGCACCATTGGCGTTCCGGTATAGCCGGGGGCAACCACATTTACCGTGACCCCGCTGCGGGCACCTTCAAAGGCCAGTGCTTTGCTAAAACCGATCATTCCGGCCTTGGCTGCAGAGTAGTTGGTTTGGCCAAACTGACCCTTGAGACCATTAACAGAAGAGATATTGATGATGCGGCCACCGCCTTTTTCGCACATGGCGGCAAACAGGGGTTGGGTAACGTTGAACACACTGTTCAGGTTGGTGTTGATGACGTCATTCCACTGTTCTGCTGTCATTCTCTTGAAGGTGCAGTCACGGGTGATACCGGCGTTGTTAACCAGTACGTCGACAGTACCTTCGTTTTCCAGCAGTTTAGTCAGTCGTTCACGACAGGAATCAGCATCGGTAACATCAAGTTCAAAGAGGGTTACCTGGTCTTCAGAAAAGCCCTTTTCATCAAACCATTCTTTGGCACATTCATAATTACCGGTGAAGTACGTAGCGATGATCCGGAAACCATCCTGGACGAGTTTTTCGGTGATCGCGGAACCGATTCCACCCTTGGAACCGGTGATAAGCGCGAGTTTCTGCATGAGTGACTCCGTTCGTAAAACAACAAGCAAACTAACAAGATGTCTGCAGCTGCATCCGGAACAACAGTACTACACCAGATTACAGTCATCTTTTTCCAAAGAGACGCGCAGTAATAGGGAAACTGCGACTTTTGATTTTTGTAATTTAACGTGTCTAGTTGAATGTGCAGTGACACTTTTCCTTACAATTCATGACACTGCTTTTTTGGGCAAGTGGTTAATTTACATTCATTCAAAAATATGAGTAGGGTCGGATTTTTTAGTGATGAATGTTAATTCAATGTAATTGAGCTGTGTTTTTGGCGTGAATATCTGCCTTTGCAAGGGCAGAGGGGGACTAGGAGGTGAAGTTGGTATTTTCGATGATTTTGTCAATAACGGCATACACACCGTTGCTTCTTGTCGGAGTCAGATGGTTCAGCAGACCCAGCGAATTGAAGTAGCCATCCTTGTCGAATTTGTTGATTTCTTCAGCAGTTTTACCGTTGTAGGCTGCCAGAACAATGGCTAAAAGCCCCTTAACAATGCGGGCGTCAGAGTCTGCCCAAAGCTGAATCTTTCCGTCTTGCCAGCGGTGAAACAGCCATACCTTGCTCTCGCAACCTGAAACAAGGTGAGTATCTAATTTACTCTCAGAATTAATGGGTTGCAGTTGTTTGCCGATCTGGATCACATACCGATATTTGTCTTCCCAGCCTTTCGCTTCAGCCATTGCCTGCTGGATAGTTTCTGCGGTGATAACGTCACCGAATGGGTGTGATGGAAAATCGGTCATGGCTATGAATGTCCTCGTTAAAGCATGGAGCAGGCTTTGTCGAGTGCCTCAACAAAGCGGTCAATATCATCAGGGGAATTATACATGGCAAATGAAACCCGTAGGGTCCCGTCAATGCCCAATGCATCCATCAGGGGATGGCACAGTGGTTGCCCGAGCGTACTGCTATTTTTTGTTGATCGAGCAACATTGCAAGATCCTGGTGGTGAACGCCATCTACGACAAGGGAAACAATGCTTGAGCCGGGCTGTAAACCAACAATCCGGACACCTTCCATCGCCTGGACACCCGTAACCAGCCGTTGGTGAAGTACCTGGATATGTTTTTCGACTCCGGCCAAATCAAGTTGAGAAAACCAGCTGACAGCCGCAGCCAGCCCCATTGCTCCGGCAATGTTCGGAGTACCTGCTTCGAACTTACCTGGTGAACGGGTAAACGTTGTACCATCAAATGACACACGCTCTACCATCTTACCGCCACCATGCCAGGGAGGCATTGCCTCGAGCAATGCTTGTTTTCCATAAAGCATGCCAATGCCGGTCGGGCCGAAAAGTTTATGCCCGGAGAACACGTAAAAATCAGCATCCATGGCTTTGACATCAACTTTTTCGTGGACAATACCTTGAGCACCGTCAATCACCACCACTGCCCCTGCGGAATGAGCGAGGGCAATTGTGTCTTCAATCGGGTTTCGGGTACCCGTAACGTTGCTGATGTGCGCTACCGCGACTATGCGAGTGTTGGCGTTGAGCAAGGAGCGAAACTTGTCCAAATCCAGGGTGCAGCTCTGTGGGTTAACCGGCCATTTGACGATTCTGGCGCCTGTTTGGGCGGCGACAAGTTGCCAGGGAACGATGTTGGCATGATGCTCGAGCTCGCTGACGATAATTTCATCACCCGGCTTGAGATTGGTCCGCGCATAGGTTTGTGCTATCAGGTTTAGGCTCTCAGTTGCCCCCCGGGTCCAAACCACTTCTTTGGTATTTGCTCCAATGAAATCAGCAACGGTTTTTCGGGCCTGTTCAAAGCTGGAGGTGGTGCTGGCTGTCAGCTGATGGCTTCCCCGGTGAACATTGGCGCTTCCCCCACGGTAATATCCCTGAAGCGCATCCAATACGACAGAGGGCTTTTGGGCGGTTGCTGCGCTGTCGAGGTAGACAAGACTGCCGTCGCCGCTTTGGCAAATGGCAGGAAACTGGTTTCTGATGTCAGGGAAATTAAATGAATTACGCATGAGAGGTTTTATTGGCCGGTTTGATGTCATTAACCCCGGTATGATCGCGGTTCAGATGGGTGAAGGCAAGCCTACTTGTTGCTAAGTGTTTTGGGGGTAGTAAAGCGCGCATAAAAAAGGCACCGAGTTATCTCACTCAGTGCCAGCAAACACTTTGACAGACAGGGTCAAAATACAGGAATTTTAAATGTGGCAGAAATTTCTACCGTGCCCGGCATTCCCAGGCAATATGCAAACACAACATCGCAACCACTCAACGAAGCAGTACACAGGGAAGGAGTACTTAGCGCCGTGGTGCGAGGCAAATATAGGATTTATATGGCAGCACGGCAATCGACAAATTATAATGTTCCGCATTAAAAAAACTAATGGTTTATCTAGCCAGGAATACAAACACACATGGCAAGACGTTTACCCCCGCTAAACTCACTGAGAGTCTTTGAAGCAGCGGCCAGACATCTAAGCTTTACAAGGGCTGCAGAGGAGCTTTTCGTCACTCAGGCTGCAGTTAGTCATCAAATTAAAGCGTTGGAGGAGTTTCTTGGTCTGAAGCTGTTCCGACGGCGCAACCGCTCACTTTTGCTCACGGAAGAAGGTCAAAGTTATTTTCTTGATATCAAGGATATTTTTTCATCTTTGTCGGATGCGACAGAAAAAATATTAGAGCGGAATGCCAAAGGTTCCCTGACCATAAGCTTGCCTCCTAGCTTTGCGATTCAGTGGCTGGTTCCCCGGCTTGCTGACTTTAATACCAGTCATCCTGATATTGATGTTCGGATTAAAGCAGTTGATTTGGAAGACGGGTCATTGACAGACGACGTTGACGTTGCTGTTTATTACGGTAAGGGAAACTGGCCGGGCCTTCGTGTGGATAAACTTCACCAGGAGTATCTGGTGCCGGTTTGCTCACCGTTGCTGCTGAATGGACCTAAACCGCTGCATACTTTGGCCGATCTCAAAAATCATATGCTTTTGCACGATACCTCCCGGAAAGATTGGAAAGCATTCGCCAAAGTTCACGGCCTGAATGACCTTAACGTGAATCAGGGCCGATATTCAGTCACTCAAGTATGGTGCTGCAGGCCGCAGCGCACGGGCAGGGCATTGCACTGGGCAATAATGTTCTGGCGCAACCTGAATTGGAGTCGGGTCGTCTGGTGTGTCCGTTTGAAGAGATTTTGGTAAGCCAGAGTGCGTTTTATCTGGTCTGCAAGGAAAAAGATGCAGAAACCGGCCGGATTCAGGCTTTCCGTCAGTGGATGGTTGCCAAAGTAGAAAGTGAACAGGAGATATATAACCGTCATGGAAAACAAATTTCAGGTTGATGGGCCAGATACGGCTGACGTGACATTTATTTTTGCTCACGGTGCCGGGGCCGGGATGGATCATGGTTTCATGACGGAGATGGCCGATTTAATTGCCAGCCAGGGTATTCGCGTTGTGCGTTTTAACTTTCCCTACATGATCAAGCGGGCTGAGGACGGTAAAAAGCGACCGCCGGATCGTGCCCCCAAGTTGCTGGAACACTTTGATGAAGTGATTGCTGAGTACGGCCGCGGGAAAGTGGTTATCGGTGGAAAATCCATGGGCGGACGCATGGCCTCGCTTCTTCACGAACGTGAGGGGATATGCGGTATTGTTTGCATGGGCTTTCCGTTCCACCCTCCTGGTAAACCGGAAAATTTTAAGGGTGACCACCTGGCAATGATGGGAACTCCCTGCCTCATTTTACAAGGAGAGCGGGATACGTTTGGCAGGCGCGAGGAGATAGCCGGATTTGCATTGTCAGAGTCTGTGACGGTGGATTTTATCCCTGACGGTGACCACAGCTTTAAGCCGCGAAAGGCATCTGGTTTTACCGAGAAAAGTAATTTGGTGCTGGCAGCAGAAAAAACGGTGGCATTTATCCGGGAGGTGACACAATGAATGCCCGTCTGGCGCTGGTTTTTGGCACCTTGTTCGGTGGGTTGAGTGTGGCACTGGGGGCATTTGCAGCCCACGGGCTTAAGAAAACACTGTCGGTTTACCACCTGGATATTTTCCAGACCGGTGTCCACTATCAGGCTATTCACGCCCTGGCGCTGATTGCCGTCGCACTCTGGATGCGTCAAATTGGAGACGCCCCGCGAGCTCTCAAGCTTGCAGCGGCATTTTTTACCGCTGGCGTACTATTCTTTAGCGGCAGCCTCTATGTCCTGGCTTTAACAGGCATTACACTGTTCGGCGCCGTGACCCCGGTCGGGGGCATTTGTTTTTTAATTGGCTGGGCCGCTGCCCTGACAGCAGCCTGGCGGAGTGAGTGAGGTTCGTGTTGAAGCAGGTATTGTTGTATTGTCGCCCCGGTTTTGAAAAAGAGTGTGCCGGAGAAATCACTGATAAAGCCGCACAATTGGAAGTGTATGGCTTTCCGCGTTTGACCAAGAACAGCGGTTATGTGCTTTTCGAGTGCTACCAGGATGGCGATGCACAGAAACTGATCAAAGAGATCACCTTCAGCCAGCTTATTTTCTCCCGTCAGATGATTGCGGTTGTCGGGCAATGTGAGGACTTGGATCCATCCGATCGCATCTCACCCATTCTTGAAGCGTGTGAAGGCTTGCCAACCGGCGGTGATTTGCGCGTTGAGACACCGGATAACAACGAAGCCAAAGAACTGCTGAAATTCTGCCGTAAATTCACCGTGCCGCTTCGCCAGGCAATGCGTAAGCACAAGGTGCTGTTTGCCAAAGAGAATCCAAAACGACCTGTTATTCACGTCTGTTTTACCCGTCCGGGTTGCTGTCTGGTGGGTTACTCCATGTCAAACAACAACTCGCCGTTTTATATGGGGATACCGCGCCTGAAATTTCCGGCAGATGCGCCGAGCCGTTCAACCCTGAAGCTGGAGGAAGCCTTCCATACTTTCATTCCGCGTGAAGAGTGGGATGAGCGCCTGGCATCGGTATGTGGGCGGTTGATCTGGGCGCTTGTCCGGGCGGTTGGACTTACCAGCTTGTACGCCGGTCTATGTTCGTGCATTCCGTGGATAACGGCATGATGCAGAAAGCCTGATGGAAACTGGCCAGGTGAAGCACCACCAGGCAGATGGCTTCAAGTTCGAACCACCACGCAAAAATGTTACCTGGCTGGTGTGTGACATGGTTGAAAAGCCATCCCGCGTCGCCCAGTTGATGGGAGAGTGGATTATCGAGCGCTGGGCGAAAGAGGCCATTTTTAACCTCAAATTGCCAATGAAAAACCGCTACGAGGAAGTGAAGGAAGATATCGACAACCTGCGCATCTTCCTGCGCGACAATGGCGTGCGTTACGAGATGAAAGCCAAGCACCTCTACCATGACCGTGAAGAGATCACCATCCACCTTCGACGTATAAACTGATACAAGCAACGCTCAGAGGAGTCGGCATTCTGCCGGCTCTTTGTCATCATTCAGTTTCTGCGGTACGTTCCCCGCTATACCGGATATCCTGGAGGTTAAAACCAAGAGCGATATCGGTTTTCAGGCTTGATACCTGTTTACAGATCCGCGCCATCTCGTGATGCCCTTCTATCTTTTTTTGCCATTTTGAAGGCAGATCCTCAGCACCCAGCACACCGTCGAGCGTCCCATACTGATGCAGAAGCTCTGTGGCCGATTTGGGGCCAATTCCCGGTATGCCGGGGATTTTGCTCGATGAGACCCCGGCCAGTCCCCAGTAATCTGTCAGCTGTTGGGGGGCGACACCAAATTCTTTTTCGATAAAAGGAACATCCAGCCACCGCTGCTGAAAGTAATCCCGGATACGATGGTGGGCTGTAACAGCTGGCAGTAGCCCTTGTCGGTCGAAATGATAGTGACCTGCTCACCACGGCTTGCCAGTTTGGTCGCCAGGGTCGCAATCATGTCGTCGGCTTCATCACCCACTGAAAGCAATGAGTCGATACCTTTCAGCCAAAAGGCTTCCTGAATATCATCCAGTCCCTTTTCCAGCGCCTCTGGCATGGGAGAGCGACCTGCTTTGTAATCGGGCAACAGGTCTGCCCGCCAGCCGCGATGCTGGTGAGGACTGTCAAACACTGCCACCATATGGCTTGGTTCACTGAGACTGATAATTTTATCTATCGCATGGCAGCACACCCGGCTGGTGGCAGCAATATCCTCATCATTTCCCTGCGCGGCATGGACGCGGCGGATAAGGTTCATGGCGTCGATAATGACGAGGTGTATAGCCATAATTCAGGGCCTCTGGTGTGGCAGCGTATGTGATACCAACTGGTATAAATCAACAAATTAAAAGGAGCCTTGCGGCTCCTCCATTGTAAGTAAAGCTGTTACCGGATGTCACGGCCGGTCTGGCCGGAATCGTGTCAGGTGATGATTTCATAGCAGGGCACGTATTCCGAGCCCGGGAGTTTCATCCGCTGCTGGTCTACAAACTCGCAGTACCTTGTCCATCTTGCGCATAAGTTCGGTATCCCCATGAATTTTGAACGGCCCGTGGCGTTCAATCCGGCGGATTCCTTCATCTTTTACGTTGCCGGCAACTATACCGGAGAATGCGCGGCGAAGGGCACAGGCCAGTTGCTCCGGTCGCTGATTCATATGAAGATCAAGGGTTGCCATGTTTTCGTGGGTCGGGTCAAACGGCAACTGGAATTCCGGCTCAATTTTCAGTGACCAGTTAAAGGAATAGGCATCACCGGTTTCCTTGCGGTGCTCCCGGACATCAGGCATGGCACCTTTGATAATCCGTGCGGCCTCTGCCGGGTCACCGATAACAATGTTGTAGTACTTGGTGGCTTCCTCACCGAGTACGTCACGGACAAAGGTGTCTATGACCTCAAAGTATGCCGCGCTCTCTTTTGGCCCGGTCAACACAATCGGCATTGGTTGTGATTTGTTGTCCGGGTGCATCATGATGCCCAGCAGGTAGAGGAGCTCTTCTGCCGTACCGGCACCGCCGGGGAAGATGATAATGCCGTGAGCGATACGGACAAAGGCCTCCAGGCGCTTTTCTATGTCAGGCATGATCACCAGTTCGTTGACAATAGGGTTGGGGGGCTCGGCCGCGATGATCGACGGCTCAGTGAGGCCGATAAACCGGCTGTCGCGGATACGCTGTTTGGCGTGGCCGATTGCTGCCCCTTTCATCGGACCTTCCATGGCACCCGGGCCACATCCGGTACAAATATCCAACTCGCGAAGGCCAAGCTCATTCCCGACTTCCCGGGTGTACTGGTATTCAATCGGGTTGATGGAATGGCCGCCCCAACACACTACCAGATTTGGGTCTTTGCCTTGTGGAAGGGTGCGGGCATTGCGCAAGATCGCGAAAATCAGGTTGGTAACGTGGATGGAATTGGTGAGGTTTAAGCCACCACGGTCATGGTCCAGATAGGAGTTCAGGTAAATAATGTCTCGCAGGACCGAGAAAAGATGCTCCTGAATGCCCCGGATAAGCGTACCGTCAACAAGGGCGTGTTCCGGTGGGTTTACCAGTTCCAGCTTTACGCCGCGCTCTCTGCGAAGTACGCGGATATCGAAGTTCAGGTGTTTTTCTAATAGTTCTTTCGAACTGTCAGTGTGGCTCCCCGAGTTAAGAACGGCGAGGGAGCAGTTTCGGTACAACCGGTAAAGGTCAGTCTTTGCAGTGTCTTTGAGGCGGTCCACTTCAAGCTGGGACAGCAGATCCATGGCTCCAACAGGGCTTACGTGTGTGATCATCGCCACCTCCATTGTTGGCTTAACGAACTCATAGCCAATTAAATCAGTATCTTATTTAACCATATACCAAATATAAGAAATTTGACCAGCCGGACAGGTTTTTTATTTCACCGGCGGTGAAGGGAGTGCGGGCAGGTACGGGGTGTCAGACCCAGTGCGTGCGGTTGCGTCCGCGGTTTTTCGCGTCGTACAACCCAATATCAGCGCGTTCAAGCACCTCAGTTGGAGAATCATTGTCACGAAAGACCGTCGCGCCAATAGAGACAGTGATGCTCACCCGTTCATTCTTGAACTTGAACGGGAGTTTGGAGATGCTTTCACTGATAGTGGCGAGGATGTTGTGTTGAGTTTCTTCATTGGCGTCAGCCATCAACACCACAAATTCTTCTCCGCCAAAACGTGCAACAAAATCGGTATCCCGGACCGATTGCTGGATGGTCTTGGCAATCACTTTGAGGCTTTATCGCCGGCGAGGTGACCGAAGCGATCATTGATTTCCTTGAAATGGTCAATGTCGATAATGGCCAGGCAAAGCGGGCGCTGGTATCGCAACCAGCAACGGTATTCGTGTTCAAGGCGATCGTTCAGGGCCGCGCGGTTATAGGCTTTGGTGAGGTGGTCCAGGAACATACGGCGTTCCTGATCGCCCAGACGACGACGGTAATCCAGCGTCTGTTCGAACAACTGGCTTATTTTGCTTTCCGTGGTTTTGAGCTTTTCCATCAGCTCCTGTTCACGTTTGCTCAGTGACAGGTTTTGTTCGACGATGGTGTGCATTTCCGTGGCGATATTGGCAACAACCGCGGTGTTTTCGTCCTCCGGCGGAAGGCGGCCAACAGTGTTTTCCAGTTCACTGGCAATTTCTTCCATAGAGACCAGCATGGTCTCGCGCTGCTCAATGATGCTGGCTGCGCTGTCGCTTGTCTGGGCATTGGATTTTTGCAGCCCGGCAAGATCATCGTTCACCTGACCAAGGAACTTCTGGGAGGCTTTGCGTTCAGCATGCGTGCCCTGCAACACCAGCTTAATTGACTCAAGAGAGAGCTCAATCAGGGTACGTGAGTCTGAAACCAACAACAGGCGGTTTCGGATATCCAGCAACGTTGCACCGGCTTCACCGTCAAAATCCAGTTCGGTAATCAGGTGTTGAAGTTCGTCGGCAAGTTTGTTGAGAAGATCTTGGTCGATGGCATCGACAGAGTTGGATTGGCTCGGTGAAATAGTGAGGGACTTCAGTGCCCTTTCATAAAGCTTCAACAGCTCAATCACCCGGCTGTTCGCTTCATTACGCGTCTGAGCGGGTGACTGTAGGAGGTTACGCAGGTCCCGTTTTAGCTGGGCGGGCAGACCCTGCATTCGCTTCAGCACTTCGCCGCTACGGTGAAGTGCAATTTCCATTTTATCCTGTTCCTGACTGTTCTCAGCCGACTGCTTACTGATCATCCTTTCAACAACCGCTAACCGTGGCACAAGTGTGCTTACATCCTTGCCATGCTCAAGATCAGACTTGAGCTCCATGAGTTTCCGGTCTAAAACTTGGTTTTGACCACGACAGGCAACACTGAGACGCGAAATCAACCGCTTCAGTATAAGGACTTCGCGCCGGGATTTCAGAGAAAGATCCCGGTAGGCGAGTTGTACTGATGCGAGTCGTTTATTCAAATTCGCTTGTGCTGGGCTTGCCGTCATCGTTACCTGTTACTGCCACTTCCTGGGACATCTGCCAAGAAGCGATGCGGTTACTTATCATGATAGGTTTATCAAAAAGTTAGAATAGGGTCACGCATAACCCTGTTGAGCTTTTGCTTAATGCGATATAACTCAATAAGTGTCGACTTTTTTGTTCATGAAGCGTGATCTTCGTGCCACTCAAAATCCAGTTTTGATGACGTTTTGGTCTTTACTAAACCAGTTTTTATGCCATTTAGCATGACTGCCGAATGTTATCGCCTGCAAAGCTGGCGGCCGGTGCATGGTCAATGGCACTGAGGTGAACCCACTGGCTGCCGTCTTCCTGTTTACTGATAAGACGGGCACCGCTGGTGGCCATTAGCAAGATGTCGATCAGTTCCTGGTCATTGATGGCCGTACATGCTCGGGATAAAAAGGGATACTCAGCCATCCCGATGCGGGCGCGGTTATCCAGGTTCTGTTCCTTGTGCAATTCAATGAAATCATCAATGAGTTTCTGAATGGATCCGGCAAGTTGTTCCGGCTGACTGTCCAGTCTTGAGTTGGGTTCAATGTAAATGAACATCGCATCAGAGAAATGGTACAGCCGGGCTGGATCCGTGACCTGATCATTCAGGTAGTTACCAAACTCGCGCTCCAGTTTCAGGCCTTCTTTGTAACCGTGTTCGAGGTAGACGATTTTGAGGAACGGTACTTCGAACATCGCAAAACGAAGGCGATCATGAAAGGGCTCATGAATGATCTCTCCCAGGTTCCACTGCTCGAAATTCGCACTGCTCTGTTGCAGGGAATTTTGCAGACGCGCATTAAGCATTCGAAGGTTCCTGAGGCCACTGCGCGGGTGAGTATAAAACTCATCCCGAAGGTTTTGTAGTTTGAATTTACGTGAAACTGCAATCCGATGCCGGCTGTATAGAAGGGCGGCAATGATGACTAGAACCACAAGCAAAATGGATGAAAAATTGCGCTGATTGATGAGTGCTTGCACGCTCTCTGACAATTGCCGTTGCATGTCATCCATCTGCAATTGACGTTCAATTACCTGTTGTTGCTGCTTGAAGGCTTTTGCCACTTTTGCCTGGGTGGCTTTAGCCGGTGAAAGTGATTCCAACTCCCGCTGTGTGCGAAGCGCATTGAAAAAATCACCGGCATCTTCATACACCATCGACAGCGCAGCCAGACCATTACGCTTTAATGGCGTATTCCCGATTTCTGTAGACAGTAAAATTCCGCTGTGCAGTGACTGGATAGCATTCGGGTAGTCCAGCATTTCGGCCTGCACTTTTCCAAGCTGGATATAGGATTCGGAAAGGGTGCGTTTGTCCCCGTTTTCCTTTGCGAGCATCAGCGCGTCTTCAACGTATTCTTTGGCAAGGCCAAGGTGGTGGAGTGCCAGGTATACCCTTGAAACCGACACCAACAGCGGAGCCTGCAAAGCATCCTGGCCGTTTTGGTCTGCCCAGTCCAGCGCATTGAAATAAGTGGCGAGGGAAAAGTTGTAACGCCCCTGGATCTCATACACATTGGCAAGCAACTGCAGCACTTCGGTAAGCCTGTCCCGCAGTTTGAAGTGCTCATAGAAATCGGCGGCCTGATTGGCATGTTGCTGGGCTTTATCCAGCACTCCTCTCAGAAGATACAGGCGGGAGAGCTCCACATTGATGTTTGCGAGTTTGCTTTCAAGCTGGTTTTCACTGGCTATCCAGTAACTTTGCAACAGTTCTGCCAACGCCCCTTCATAATCTTGTTGCTGGAGAAAATGTTTACCCAAGGCCATCTGGTAGTCAGTTTGGAGCTTGGGTTTTTCCTTTTCTGGCAACTTCTTCATCAGGGTTTCTGCATTGTGGAAAGCCTGCAGCGCCTTTTCCTGATGATCGGTGTTTGAATAAATAATTGCGGACAGAAGCGCTGCATGAAACTTGAGCTCGGGCAAGTTGCTGCTGACAACGGTACTTTCGCTGACCAGTTTTTGGAACTCAGCCAGGAGGTTGAGCGCCATCAGGCTGTCCTTGTAGCTCTTCCAGTGGGTCGAGGCTCTGGCGATGAGGGCCGCCAGGCGTGCGCTGACCAGATTATAGTCCTGAGCCATCAGATCAGCTTTACGAAGGGATTCCAGACCTTGCTCTGGCTTGTCGAGAGCAACTAACGCCAACCCTTTGATGATATAAGCATGAATAGTATTTAACGGGGTCCGGATTTGCCGATCACCTTCATCGTTCATATGGCTGCTGCCGGAGGGTTGGGTCAGCCGGCGGTTTTTAATGTAGTTCTCAGTGATGGACAGGGATTGTGCCGGGTTGGTTTCTATCAGGCTCAGGGCGTCATTGAGAATGGGGGCAGAATTGATCTCTGCACTTGCCGTGCTGCAGATAAACAACGTGGCTGCGGCGAGTACGTATTTTAGGTGGCGCATGACTTCCTTTCGCACACTTCAACCTTCCGGGTTGTGAAAGAGAAAAAAGCAGAATGAATACAGTAACCCGACCCAAAGGCCGGGTTGGAAAGCTTACTGACGGGCGGTGCGGTTGTTCTCGCTTGGTGTCTTGCCCATGTTGGTTCGGTATGGGTTGATGTCCAGGCCGCCGCGACGGGTGTAGCGGGCGTAAACGGTCAGTTTTTCCGGTTTGCATTGAGCCATGATGTCGGTAAACATTCGTTCGACACACTGTTCATGGAATTCGTTATGCCGACGGAATGACACGATATAGCGAAGCAGCTTTTCGCGGTCAATCTTGCCACCGGTGTAAGAAATACGTACTGAACCCCAGTCCGGCTGGTTAGTGATCAGGCAGTTTGATTTCAGCAGGTTACTGTGAATAACTTCTGACACAACCTTGCTTTCTGCCGCACCGTCGAGCAGTGAAGGGTCGTACTCGTAGGAACTGATCTCAATATCCTGGTTGTCGATGCACTCACCGCCCATGCTGACGATACGGTTGTTATCAAACTCTTCCAATGGCAAAACCGTCACGTCGACTTCTTCACCGGCGCAGGCCGAAAGGTCTTTTTGCAAGGTATCAGCCACTTCCTGCCAGCTTTCAAAGCGGGTCTGGTTGAAGCTGTTGAGGTAGAGCTTGAACGACTTAGACTCAATCAGGTTTGGGCTGGTTGCAGGTAAACGTACCTCACCGATGGCAACCTGAGGGAGGCCTTTGCTGTTGAGCCAGGACAACTCATAGAGTGTCCAGATGTCATAGCCGGTAAATGGCAGGGTGTCACCCAAATCCAGCTCGTCACGGTTCAGCGTACGCGGAACCGGCTGCAGCAGGGAAGGGTCGTACTGCTCCTTGTATTCGGTCTTTTTGCCCAGTTTCAGATCGGACAGAACCTTGGCACCTTGGTAATTGCTCATGCTTTTCGACACCAATGGATTAGAATAGGGCAATTTTACTGAATCTTACGGAAGGTTGCTAATGAATCACCCTGTTACCGAAGCATTGTGGCTGTTTAGCCAGCAATACATCGCGGCGTGGCAGTCACGGTACGGTTCGCTGCCTGAGAGTGATCTGTATGAAGGGCTGGCTTCCCCGTGTGTGGTAAAGGAAACGGATGAAGGCGTGCTGTGGCAGCCGGTCAAGCGAAGTGACAATGCAGACCTCTCCAACATTGAAGACGGTATGGAGATTCGGTTGCGAGAAGATGCCCACGCTTATTTTTCCTCCCAGTTTTCCGGTGATATGAAAGCGCGACTCGATAATGTGCATTTCGAGCTGGTACAGGTCTGGAATGAAGAAGACTTTGTTCGTCTTCAGGAAAATCTAATTGGTCACCTTGTCACCCAACGTCGCAGGAAGCTGAACCCAACCCTGTTTATCGGTACGACGGATGCGGAGCTAGAGGTGATTTCGCTTTCCAACCTGACCGGGGAAGTGATTCTTGAAACGCTGGGAACAGATAAGCACACGGTGCTCGCCCCTTCCCTGGCCGAGTTTCTGTCGCAAATCAAACCTGACCTGGATGACGAAACGTCGTTCAGTGCCTGAGATTATTTTAGAAAGCTATGTACATAACTGAACTCGTTTTTGAATGCTTTGATAACACAACTATCAGTGCAGTGGAAAAAGCCGTAAATGGCCTGATGGATGTGCTTCGCTACAACGGTCAGGTTTATGGCCGTGAATTTCCCCTTTTGATGGGGGAAGGGGAGTTCCGGGTTCGGGCTGTTTGCCCTGAGCGCGACAGCCTGCATGAAAAGAACCACAGCCCCCAGGTGAAGGCTTGCCTGAAACAGTTGGCGGATGCCAGCCTTTTAAGGCCGAAAATAAAAGTGCTTGGCCGGGATATCAATTCGGAAGATACCTATGAGCAGGAGACGCCGCCTGGCAGGTAATTTACACCACCTACGTTCATACCTGCTCCCCGTTGAGAAGTGGTGACACCTTACAACCCATTCCACTTTATCGGCTTCCAGCTACCTTCAACGGCGATCACAAGGCTGTCGTCAAGTGGCAGACCGAATGGCAAGCGTGCGATGAACTGCAAATGGCCGGTGCCAGCAAGATAGAATTCCCTGCCCTTGCAGAAATGCAGGAAACAGGGAGCGATCTGTTCCGCCGGGGGTGGGATTTGCGCGGCCGGATTGAATACCTGACCGGCATTCCGACATATTACTACCAGTACCGGGTGGGGGGCAGTCGAAAGAGCAGGAGATGTCACGTTGCTGTCCGAAATGCGGCAGTGACTGGGCGCTTGAGGAACCCTTGCATGATATCTTCTTCTTTAAATGCGATGCGTGCAGGTTGGTATCCAATATGTCTTGGGACTTTTTGTAAGCAGACTTTTATAAGCGAACGTAAGAACGGGCAACATCCGGTTGCCCTCTGTTAATTTTTCTCTTCCGAAACGACTTTCTGCTCCAACACGGAGAGGCGGGCTTTAAGATCTGATATCTCCTGCTCCAGTTCGGCAATGCGGGTATGTACATCCGGTTCAGGATTTTTCGGTGCGGCCTGTTCCGGAACAACACCACTTTTCTTGTAGGCCTGAATTGCACTTAACAAAACCGGCATGGGTACTGGCTGGCTAAGCTTGGATTTTACGGCTGCGATGGTTGCCTGTTTACCCTCTTGTTGGAGTTGGCGCAGTGCTGCCTCAATGAGAGTGGTGTACGATGTGGTCATGGTTATTCACGCTAACGGGCTGATTTTGTTTCACTATGTTGTCTTACCTTTCTTTGCGGAGCAAGACACTCAGCATGTCTATTTGTTCACTCCAATCCGCATCCTGGCTGATCGCTTCACAAAGGAACTGACGCTGTCCGGGTGTCCAGAAATCTGCCTCATGCAGAGGTAGGCCTTCAGGGATATTGGTAGAAACAATAAATTTTTCAATGGATTTTCTGTCGGCTGGTAAGCTAATTGCTCAAAAAGTGTTGCCAAATTATGGTGAAAGATTTCCATACTTTGCTCCCGGAATTTGCGTCCCGGTTAAAGTATAGTCATACCGGATAGCGAAAGACGATTGGGTTTGTAAGAGATCTCTCACACGGACGTGGGATATTCTACAGAAATGAATAAGTATTTCTCTTTGTTAATGGATTAAAACGATGATAATACAGTTACTTAGGTTTAATTGTGTAAGTTTTGGGCGCTTTTTTATCTAATTAGTGATGCAGGCCGGGTTGTTTCCGGTAGGGAATCAAGTAATCTTTACCTCGTCGAAGGAACTGACAAACGGAACAGGAACTCAGCCACGGAACGGGTCCTCAGGAAGAGGCGGTTATTCAGGAAGAATGCCGGCAAGGATTGCAGAACAGGAAGTTGGATCGAGGGATTGTCACTGCAGGCAGGAAGCTTGTAGGTCAGGAAGACTTCGGACTCTCCAAGGTTGGAGATAGCACGGAAAGACTTCAGGACGAAGTGAAGGACACCTCCAGGACGGAGAAGAGAGTCGAGACAGGAAGGATCGACGGGTCACGGTAAGACCAAAGGACACCTCCAGGAAGGAGAAGATAAGGATAGGGCTGAAGGATTCAGCGGTCTCTCAAGGATTGATGCAGGGAGCACAATTGTAGCAGGATAGCTGCGTAAAAGACCTCGGGCGCGACTTTATGTCGCGCCCACCTTTTTTTAAGGTGTTGCAAATTACCCTCACCAGTTAACCCGGTTGGTATTTACAGCGCAACAGTCAATGGGCATCCGGTCGGGTGCCCATTTTCGTTGTATCAGAATTGTTCAGGCATTCGATGGGGCGGGAGGTTGAAGTCAATCAGGCTGAAACCGGCCATCACTGCTTCTCCTTGGTACAAGTCCAGGCCATCAGCTGAGAATTCGAAATGGTAGCAGGTAACAAACCTCATCCGGCCACTGCGCTTTTCAAATTTCCAACGTCCGCGTGATAGAGATACCATCTGCAAATCCAGTTGCTTCAACCGCCGGGAAATGTGCATGGCTGCTACCTCGGACTGGCGTCGTTGTTGCCAGAAAGCGCCACCGATCAGCGTAACAAGCAATATCCCCAGCAGTGCATCCATTGTTACCCCTCCCTGACAGCGTTTTGCAGTGCCAGTAAAGCTTCGTTCATTGCAGGAGAGCATTGCCCGTGCAGGACAGGAAGCAGGTACATACGCAGGGATGGTATCTGAACCAAATCACGGAATATGGCATTAAACAGTGGCTGGTTTCCGGTTCTTGCCAGCGTGAGAAGGTATTGCTCAAGCAGAGCCGGGTCGGAAAGTGCAGTCCAGCAACGCCCCGCAATAGCAACCAACCCGTCTTCACTGACAGTGCCCGCCAGCCAATCAGAAAGCTCTTGCCTGCACACTTTTCTCAGCGCCGGCAAGTGCGCGAATGAGCGAAATGTGTCTGTCTGTATCCTGACTTTGGTGATTTAACATCTCTGCCAGACGATTTGCCAGAGAGTCAGGCAGGGTTGTGTGTTCAATACATTCCAAGAAAGCCTCAAGGGGCTCAGAAGGCAGATGGGACAGCGCCCGGCGCAAAATGGTGGTATTGTTGTCATTTCCCAGGCGGGCACAGATATCAGCGATTCCCTGAATGCCGACGCCCTGCCAGTTAGCCCACTCCAGCCCTCCTGACAAATAATGCTGGGTGTGCTCGTAGTATCGGCTTGCCTGTTGCTTGTGTCCGGCGGCAAACAATGCATGGAACATGGCCATTTTGTTGTCTGGAGGCGTGTAGGTGTAAGGCATTTCACCACGGTCTTCCGGATCTTCCGGGTTGTCTACCGCCCCCAGGGCTTCGGCAATATAACGGATGAAATCACCGACAGCCGCCTGCTTGAGCAATCCTCGTTCATCAAGCGGGAATTTAAGGAACCAAATCCAGGGGCTGGAAACCTCTTTCCAGTACGCGAAAGCAAAAACCGCATGTTGCTGGATGGGGTAAGGGTATGGGGCCTGGTTGGCTTCAACTGCCTTGAAGGTTTCATTATCAACAGGCTGTACCCTGCGGCCTAAATCAAAGACCTGAAACTGGCATCCGGCCTGCCCGACAATGCCGGAAAGTGTGTGAGTTGCGTCCATGAATCTTCTTAAATCTTATTGTTACGATTTTCTGAGTATATCGACCTGGCTGTCAGGAGTCAGGGGAAATATAGGGCTTTTGGTGGTATTCTTTCGCGCTACTTTGCCCACCCGGCTCACTTATCCATAAGGTTGCATGATGGACAAATACCACGATACCGAAAGGCTGTTGGCGGAGCTTTCTGATGTCCTCAAACGACATGGGGCATGGCAAACAAGTGCACCGTCAGCAAGTGCTTGGCGAGTAAAGAACCTTTTGCGATTGACGCGCTCGCCCCAACCGAGTGGCTGCAATGGATCTTTATCCCTCGGATGCAGCAACTGGTGGACGCTCGCTTACCGCTGCCAGAAACGTTTGAGATCTCTCCATACTTCGAAGAAGCACTTCAAGAGCAGGCATGCCGAGATGACATACTGAAACTCACCCGGGCGATAGACGTGCTTTACCGGATTATTCATTGAGCAATAGATGATGCAAGAACAGTTAGAAATACTCTACCGTGATGAACACCTGATTGCGGTTAACAAACCTTCCGGGATGCTGGTTCATCGTTCGTGGCTGGATAAAGGTGAGACCCGCTTTGTCATGCAAACCCTGCGTGACCAAATTGGCCAGCACGTATTCCCGCTGCACCGGTTGGACCGCCCGACGTCGGGTGTTTTGCTGTTTGGCCTTTCCAGCGAAATTGCTTCGACCATGATGCCTGTGTTTGCCGGGCGGGAGATGAAAAAGACCTACCATGCCATTGTTCGGGGCTGGATGATGGAAGGCGCTGTGCTGGATTATCCTTTGAAGGAAGAATACGACAAAGTGGCGGATAAATTTGCCACTAAAGAGCCGGAATATAAGGATGCGGTGACCGAATACCGGCCATTGGCAAGGCTGAACTGCCGATTCCACTTGGCAAGTTTTCAACCTGCCGGTATTCGCTGGTGGAAATGAACCCACACACCGGGCGCAAACATCAACTGCGCCGCCATATGCACCATTTAAACCACCATATTATTGGTGATGTTAACCATGGTGACGGGCGTCATAATCGGATTTTCCGCAGTGAATTTGGCGCGCACCAACTACTGCTCCATGCCTCGGAACTGCGATTCTCCCATCCGGTGACGGGGGAGAAAGTAGAAATTCATGCTCGGGTTGATGCTTGTTGGGGGCGTGTGCTGGAAGGTCTGGGCTGGGGCGGCATGCTGCCTGTGAATCCGGATGCTCCCGGTGCGTTTCCCTCTCAAGAGTAATAACCGGTAAATGCGTATTAAAGGGTGTGCGGTGGACACACCCTTTGGGGCATTACAGTTTTTCGAGATCCGACTCAATCTCTTCGATCTTGGCGGCCACGACTTTTTCAAGGTGGCGCAAATCCTTGAGGATTTTCTTTTTCACATCCTGCTCGGCATGTTCTTTTGCCACTATCTGATCCAGCTCATCAATAATAAGTGACAAGCTGCGGTTTATCTCTGTCACTTCGCGGTATTGTCGGCTGCCACTGTCTACCAAAACATTCTTGCGCTGGCGTGGGTATTTGAATTTCACGCTTTTGGCGAATAATTCCCCTTTGGCCTTCACAAAATAAATTTTCAGTGTGTCGTAGGAAGCCTCCTGACGGAGGGTGTAGCGCTCAATTTTTTCCGGGTTGTCGATACCAATACTTTTCAGGTTTGGGTACATAGGCGCCTCTTTACTGCATGATTTTTATCCAGTGTAGACTATCAATAAATCAGTCAACCGGCAGGATTACCCTGCCGAGTTGTGGTGTTGATCCCGTGTTAAACATGATCAGCAAGGTTATCGACCAGAGATGCCCTCAGGCTGTCCTGCTGAGCTTCTGTTAGCTGCGCCGTCAGTATGAGTGACAATAAAAAAGTCCTCCGCACGTTCGCCTATGGTGGTGATCTTGGCTGCATGTACAGAGACCGATTCTTTCGCAAATACTGCGCCTACCCGGGCCAACAGTCCCGGCATGTCCAGGGCAACCAATTCCATCAGGGTGCGTTTACCGGTTTTGGTTGGCAGGAAGTCGACCTTGGTTTTTACCGTAAAGTGCTGCAATTTTCTCGGAGCCCGGCGCTTGACGATTTTTACCGGTCCGTCGCTCTTTAACGCATTACATACTTCATTGACCACGGTGTCGTGGCGATCGGGCGTAATGGCATCCCCGTTCGGATCCAGAACCACAAAGGTATCCAGCGCAAAACCATCTTTGCTGGTCATAATCTGGGCATCATGGACACTGAGGTTTTTCTTATCCAGTGCGGCGACAACACGGGCGAAAAGGCTGACTCGGTCTTTGCTGTATACAAAGATTTCCGTTCCACCTCGGGTGGCGTTTTTACTGACAAGGACCAAAGGCTCGTTTTTGTCGTGTTGCAGGAGATGTGCACTGTGCCAGGCGATTTGTTTGTGAGTGTGGCGCAAGAAGTAGTCGGCTTTGAAGCGATGCCAGAGTACGTCAATTTCCTGCGCGGCAAACCCTTGTGAGCGAAGCAGGGCACTGGCGAGGTGTTGATTATGTCGGATGCGGTCGCGGACATCCGGCGGGTTTTCCAGACCGCGGCGTAACGCACGCTGGGTGGAGTAGTACAGTTCGGCCAGCAGGGTGCGTTTCCAACTGTTCCAAAGTTCCGGGTTGGTGGCGTTGATATCTGCGACGGTCAGACACACCAGCAAATCAAGGCGCTCTTCATCACGCACCTTCGAGGCAAATTCACGGATAACGTCCGGGTCATAGATATCCCGCCGCTGGGCGGTAACAGACATTAACAGGTGGTTTCGCACCAGCCATGACACCAGATTGGCCTCCGGTTTGGACAGGCCATGGTCAATACAGACCTGCCAGACTTCTTCCGCCCCGATTTCTGAATGATCCCCGCCCCGGCCTTTGCCAATATCGTGGAAAATCGCAGCCATTATCAACAGTTCGCGTTTGTTAATCCGCGGAAGCACTTCGCAGCAGATGGGGTGGCGCTCGCGGTATTTTTCCTTGGTAAAGCGGTTTATATGCTTAAGAAGCCGGATGGTATGCTCATCAACGGTATAGACATGGAAAAGGTCAAACTGCATCTGGCCGACAATCTGACTCCATTGCGGCAGGTAAGCTGACATCACACCGTGACGGTGCATCAGGGTAAAGACCCGGGTCAGGGCATTAGGGTGGCGAACCAGCTCCATAAATTTGGCCCGAGCTTCCGGAATATCACAAAGGAACCGGTTCAGCCGGCGCCTTGCGGTACGAAGTTGGCGCAGGGTTGCGGCAGATATCCCCTTAATGTCGCTGTCACCGGCAAGGTGCAGAAACAGGTCGAGGATGGTATCGGGTCGCGCCTGGAAAAGCGCCGGTTTCCGCGCCTCAATAAGGTTTCCGCGAAGTTGGAAGTCCTCATCGATAGTACAGATTTTGTCACCGTCGCTTCACCGAGAATCGCCTGTTCGAAAAGCTGGAGGAGCATATGATTCAGCTCAGCCACGCGACCCAGGGTGCGGAAAAAGTCCTTCATCATAAACTCAACGCCACGGTTCCCTTCTCCCTGGTAACCGAGCGTTTCTGCAACTGCCGCCTGGTAGCCGAAAGTCAACCGGTTGTCATAACGGCGAAGGTGCAGGTGAAGGGCAAAGCGGATTCGCCACAGCATGTTCTGGCATTCATTGAGCTCCCGGTATTCGGCATCGGTCAGAAATCCGAAACGGCTCATTTCCATCAGGGTGGTTGCACCGAAATGGCGACGGGCCACCCAGCTCAGCGTGTGAATATCGCGCAGGCCGCCGGGCGTGGATTTGATGTCCGGTTCCAGGTTGAATGCGGTGTCGTGATAGCGGGCGTGGCGTTCTGTTTGCTCTTCCACTTTCGCCCGGAAAAACACATCACTTGGCCAGAAATTTTCTGCGTGAATACGCATTTTAAGCCGGTGGAACAGCGCCTTGTTGCCACACAGTAACCGGGCTTCCTGCAGGTTGGTGGCAACGGTCAAGTCGTCCAGCCCAACGGCGACGCATTCATCGAGAGTTCGGACACTGTGCCCGACTTCCAACTTGAGATCCCAAAGCAGTGTGATGAACTCACTGATTTTGGTTTCGGTCTTTTTGTCGAGGCGGCTGTCACTTAGTAGCAGCAGGTCAATATCAGAAAGTGGGTGCAGTTCCCCGCGCCCGTAACCGCCGACGGCAATTAAGGATAAAGTGGGGCATTGCGTAAACTCAAAATGGGTCCACAGGCGGTTTAGCAAGCCGTCCATATAGGAGGCGCGCTCAAATACCAGATCCGCCACCGGCGCCTGTTGCAGGAAACGTTCTTTTTGTTGTTCGAAGAAAAAGGCCAGTTGCTGTTTCAGTGCGGCCGGACAAAGGTCGGATTCCTGAAGTGAATCCGGCGAAAGAAAAGTATCAGTCATTGCATTCCCTGCAGTCAAAAGCGCTGTGTTGTTGTTATTTTTTTATCAATGTATAAAAAAGCCGGCACGATGGCCGGCTAAAGGATGCTTACTTGCTCACCACATGGCGGGGGAAATCTTCTTCCGCACGCAGTGTCAGAACTTCGCAACCGTTGTCAGTGACCAAAATGGTATGTTCGTATTGGGCTGACTTTTTGCGGTCAGCGGTATAAACCGTCCAGCCGTCTTCATCATTAAGCTCGGTAGTAAATTTACCGGCGTTGATCATTGGCTCAATGGTAAAGCACATACCCGGTTTGAGCACAGTGCGGTCGTTGTTCTTGTAATGAACAACCTGAGGCTCTTCATGGAACTCAGCACCGATGCCATGGCCACAGTAGTCACGTACGATGGAGTAGCGAGCATTGCTGTTTTTAATGTGCTTCTGGATAGTGCTACCCAGATCACCCACAGTTGCACCCGGCTTCACTTTACGGATTGCTGCATAAAGTGATTCCTGGGTGACACGGCAAAGTCGACGGTCCTCCAGAGATACGTCGCCGATGAGGAACATCTTAGAGGTATCGCCGTGGTAGCCATCTTTAATTACGGTGATATCGAGGTTGATAATATCGCCGTCTTTTAACACTTCGTCGTCGTTAGGAATGCCGTGGCAAACCACATGGTTGATAGATGTGCAAATGGATTTCGGGAATCCGTGGTAGTTCAGAGGGGCAGGAATAGCGCCTTGAACTTCTGTGATGTACTTATGGCAGATATCATCCAGTTCACGGGTGGTAACGCCTGCTTTTACATGCGGTTCGATCATTTCAAGAACGTCTGCAGCCAGTCGGCCGGCTACCCGCATTTTTTCAATTTCTTCGGCAGTTTTGATGACTATGCCATTACACACTCTCTGCTGTAAATAATTAGCAATCAATATATGGTATCAATCCGGTGTGAATCTGGAAACCTCGGCGTGATTTCGGATGCCATGAAAGCGACATTGCTACTGGATTCCAGTAGTCATTTTGTGGTATAAAGCGCGCCGACTGTGAAAGTAAGAAAGGGGCTCAAAAATTGAGCTTTTTGATTACGCGGTCAAATTATCTTTTTATTAACGTTAACTCACACACATACCGGCACATGTTCCGGGGTGCCTGCCTGATGCCTTAATCAGATGGGTCGGCGGCATGGGGTATGTGGAGGCTTAACCCCAACGAGGAAAACTCAATGGCAACTGTATCAATGCGCGATATGCTGAAGGCCGGTGTGCACTTCGGTCACCAGACCCGTTACTGGAACCCAAAGATGAAGTCTTACATCTTCGGTGCTCGTAACCGTGTTCACATCATCAACCTTGAAAAAACTGTACCAATGTTCAACGAAGCACTGGCTGAAATCACCAAGCTGGGTGAGCGTAAAGGCAAGCTGCTGTTTGTTGGTACTAAGCGCGCTGCGAGCGAAGCTGTTAAGTCAGCTGCAGAAAGCTGTGACCAGTACTATGTGAACAACCGCTGGTTGGGCGGCATGCTGACCAACTGGAAAACTGTTCGCCAGTCAATCAAGCGTCTGAAAGATCTGGAAACTCAGTCTACCGACGGTACTTTCGACAAGCTGACCAAGAAAGAAGCGCTGATGCGCACTCGCGAAATGGAAAAGCTTGAGAAGTCTCTGGGCGGTATCAAGAACATGGGTGGTCTGCCTGACGCTCTGTTCGTTATCGACGCAGATCACGAGCACATCGCTATCAAAGAAGCGAACAACCTGGGCATCCCAGTATTCGCAGTAGTTGATACCAACTCTGATCCAGATGGCGTTGACTACGTTATCCCAGGCAACGACGACGCAATCCGTGCAGTTCAACTGTACCTGGATGCGGTTTCTGGCACTTACAAAGAAGGCCGTAACCAAGACATCGTTGCTCAGGCTGAAGACGAGCTGGTAGAAGTCGCTGAGTAAGTCTACAAGCTCCTTGTGAGCGTCCTTAGTGAGCAGCATGAACTGCACGCTGTAAACTAAGTATGGTTATCAGGGCCACCAGAATCGGGGCCCCTGAATTTTACCTGAACTGTATCGAATTGAGGATTGAATCATGGCTGTTACTGCTGCCTGGTAAAAGAACTGCGCGAACGTACTGGCGCAGGTATGATGGAATGTAAGAAGGCGCTGGTTGAAACCAACGGCGACATCGAGCTGGCAATTGAAAACATGCGTAAGAGCGGTGCTGCTAAAGCTGCTAAGAAAGCGGGTAACGTAGCTGCTGAAGGCACCATCATCATCAAAGATGCGAACGGTGTTGCTGCGCTGGTTGAAGTTAACTGCCAGACTGACTTCGTTGCTAAAGACGGTAACTTCACTGCTTTCGCTAACGAAGTTGCTGAAGCTGCCCTGGCTTCAAAAGCAACCGTAGAAGAGCTGCAAGCTCAATTCGAAGAAGCTCGCGTTGCACTGGTTGCTAAGATCGGTGAAAACGTTTCTATCCGTCGCGTACAGTACGTTGAAGGTGCAGAGCTGGCCTCTTACCGTCACGGCGACCGCATCGGTGTAGTTGTTGCCGGTGAAGGCGACGCTGAAACTCTGAAGCACGTTGCTATGCATGTTGCAGCGTCTAAGCCTGAGTACGTAACTCCTGACGATGTACCAGCTGACGTAGTAGAAAAAGAGAAGCAAATCCAAATCGAAATCGCGATGAACGAAGGCAAGCCTGCTGAAATTGCTGAGAAGATGGTTATCGGCCGCATGAAGAAGTTCACCGGCGAAGTTTCTCTGACTGGTCAAGCGTTCATCATGGAACCTAAGAAGACCGTTGGCGAAATCCTGAAAGAAAAAGGCGCTTCAGTTTCTACCTTCGTACGCCTGGAAGTAGGTGAAGGTATCGAGAGACAAGAAGTAGACTTCGCTGCTGAAGTTGCTGCTGCTCAGAAGATCTAATTGATCTTGTAGCAAATATCAAAGACCGCAGTCCGAAACGCTGCGGTCTTTTCACAACTCCATCCCCGATTGTGCCAAGAAAGGTAAAAACAATGACCACAAATCCTAAACCTGTTTATCAACGAATCCTGCTTAAACTGAGTGGTGAAGCACTGCAGGGTACCGAAGGTTTTGGTATCGATCCTGCTGTACTTGATCGTATGGCGCAAGAAGTCAAAGAACTGGTTGAACTCGGTGTCCAGGTTGGTGTGGTTATCGGTGGCGGAAACCTGTTCCGTGGCGCCGGCCTTGCTGAAGCAGGGATGAACCGTGTTGTGGGTGACCACATGGGTATGTTGGCGACTGTGATGAACGGTCTGGCAATGCGTGATGCGCTGCACCGTGCCTATGTGAACGCCAAATTGATGTCTGCTATTCCTCTTAATGGTGTGTGTGACAACTACAGCTGGGCAGAGGCAATCAGCCAACTGCGTAACGAGCGCGTCGTGATTTTCTCTGCCGGTACCGGTAACCCGTTCTTCACTACCGATTCAGCAGCATGCCTGCGCGGTATTGAAATTGAAGCCGACGTTGTAATCAAAGCCACCAAGGTAGACGGCGTGTTCTCTGAAGATCCGGCGAAAAACCCGGATGCGGAACTTTATGGTAAGCTCTCCTACCAAGAAGTTCTGGAGAAAGAGTTGAAAGTGATGGACCTGGCTGCGTTCACGCTGGCGCGTGACCACGGTATGCTATCCGCGTTTTCAACATGAACAAGCCTGGTGCTCTCCGTCGCGTGGTGATGGGCGAGCCTGAAGGCACTCTGATTTCTAACGCATAAGCCTGAACAGTGGCATAATATGCCGGTTACGATCCCAGAAAGGATAAAAACGTGATTAACGAAATTAAAGAAGATGCAAAACAACGCATGGAAAAAAGCGTTGAAGCACTGCGCAACACCCTGGCAAAAGTACGTACAGGCCGTGCGCACCCAAGCATTCTGGATGGCATCTCCGTTGAATACTACGGTGCAAAAACGCCTCTGAAGCAGTTGGCTTCTATCACTACAGAAGATTCACGCACACTGGCACTGACCGTATTTGACCGTCAGGTTGCTCCAGCAGTAGAAAAAGCGATCATGGCTTCAGATCTGGGTCTGAACCCAATGTCTGCGGGTACTGTAATCCGTGTTCCTCTGCCTCCGCTGACTGAAGAGCGTCGTCGTGACTTGGTGAAGGTCGTTCGTGGTGAAGCTGAGCAAGGTCGTGTTGCTGTACGTAACATTCGCCGTGATGCAAACAGCGATCTGAAAGCACTTCTGAAGGAAAAAGAAATCTCAGAAGATGAGGATCGTCGTGGCCAGGATGATATTCAAAAGCTGACAGATGCTGCGATCAAAAACATTGATGCGGTTCTTGAAGCCAAAGAAAAAGAGTTGATGGAAGTCTAATTCCCGCTACACTCTTCGGCTCTGAATGAAGCGCTGTGCGGGCAGCACAGCGCTTTTTGCGTATTTTAGAGGTGCTATGAATAAGCAAACAGTTGACACGTTGCTTGATACAACATTGCTCCCTCAGCACATCGCCGTCATTATGGACGGCAACGGCCGATGGGCGAAGGCCCGAGGGAAAGCCCGGGTTTTCGGGCATAAAGCAGGTGTCGAAGCTGTCCGCAGAACCGTATCAGCAGCCAACCGGTTGGGAATTAAAGTACTTACCTGTTCGCTTTCAGCAGTGAAAACTGGCGTCGTCCTGAAGATGAAGTCAGCCTGTTGATGGATCTATTTGTCACCGTGCTGAGCCGGGAGGCAAGGCGCCTTCATAAAAACGGAGTCCGTCTTAAAATCATTGGGGATACCAGCCGTTTCAGTGAAAACCTGCGTGACAAGATTGCATCGGCAGAGGCAATGACAGCGCAAAACGAAGGTATGACCCTGAATATCGCCGCAAATTATGGCGGGCAATGGGATATTGCCCAGGCGGCAAAACGCATCGCGCAATTGATAGAAGACGGAAAACTCGTCAGCGGTGCGGTAAATGAATCCTTAGTGGAAAAATGTTTAACCACCTCTGAGATGCCGCAGGTAGATCTGCTTATTCGTACCAGTGGTGAATGTCGCATCAGTAATTTTATGTTGTGGCAGGCGGCCTATGCTGAATTCTATTTCACTGAACAGTTCTGGCCAGATTTTGATGAGCAAAGTCTCTCGGATGCCATTGCCTGGTATGTCTCGCGCGAACGCCGTTTTGGCTGCACGGGCGACCAGATAAAAGCAATGATGAAACAATAAGATTGGCAATATAAGAGGAATTGGTTTGCTCAAACAACGTGTTTTGACAGCGCTTGTGCTTGCTCCGTTAGTTGTCGCGGGAATCTTTTATCTTCCCCCTTTTCCGTTTTTCGTCGCATTAATGCTGGTTACTTTACTGGGACACTGGGAGTGGACGCAGTTCACCCCGGGTGACAGCAAAATTCGTTCTCTGATTCCACAGGTTGTTGCCCTTGGCGCCAGCGCTGTTTTTATCCCGTTTGATGTAGACAGCATCAATCATCTGGCGATGGGCAGCGTGGAAATCGTGGGGGCCGGTGTAGCATGGTGGCTTCTCGCAACTGTATTCGTACTTTCTTACCCTCGCAGCGCATCATGGTGGTCCCACAGCAGTGTACTGCGTCATCTTTTCGGTATCATGACGCTGGTTCCTTTTTTCTGGAGCGTGCTGATTCTGCGATATTCCCACCTGCCGGAAGAACCGTTTTACGGCGCGAAACTGCTGTTGCTGGTTTGCCTGATGGTATGGGCGGCTGACAGCGGAGCGTATTTTGCCGGTAAGAAATTCGGAAAGCGTAAAATGGCGCCTAATGTCAGCCCGAATAAAACCGTTGAAGCCTGGTCGGCGGCATCGTTGCTGCGATTCTGGTGTCTTTCGGGGCGGCGACTGCATTCAATATTGAATTTTCAAGCGCAGCGGCACTTGGCGGCGTCACGCTGGTTACCGTACTGGCTTCAGTCCTTGGTGATTTGGCCGAGAGCATGTTCAAACGGGTTTCCGGTGTAAAGGACAGCGGAAATATTTTACCTGGCCATGGAGGCATCCTGGATCGTATAGACAGTTTAACGGCGGCGTTTCCTGTATTCACCTTGTTGTACTTCTGGCAGATGTAAAATATCAATCGCCCCTTAGCAAGAAAACAAGGGGCGATTTTCGTCAAACAGGTTTGATTTATGCGTAAGCTAACCTTACTCGGCGCGACTGGTTCAATTGGTGCCAGCACGCTTTCAGTGATTGAACACAATCCTTCTTCCTACCAAGTTATCGCTCTGGCAGCCAACAGCAATGTCGACAAAATGCATGCCCTTTGCCGAAAGTGGAAGCCTGTTTATGTGGCGATGGGGTGTGAAAAAAGTGCACAACAACTGCGCGACCTTTTGACTGCAGACGGGCTGGAGTGCGAGGTACTGGAAGGTGAGCAGGGTCTTTGCGACGTTGCTTCCCTGGAAGAAGTTGACACTGTTATGGCTGCGATTGTCGGCGCTGCCGGCCTAATGCCAACCATGTCTGCGGTGAAAGCAGGAAAACGTGTTCTGCTTGCCAACAAAGAAGCGCTGGTCATGTCCGGTCAGTTGTTTATTGATGCTGTCCACCAATATGGTGCGGAGCTTCTTCCTGTAGACAGTGAACACAACGCCATTTTCCAATGCCTGCCAGAAGCCGTTCAACTTCAGCCGGGACGTTGTGACCTTACAGGGCAGGGAATCAGCCATATTCTGCTAACCGGCTCTGGCGGCCCGTTCCGTTACAGTGATATTGATACATTGCCTGATGTGACGCCGGCAATGGCAATAGCGCACCCCAACTGGTCAATGGGACCGAAAATCTCGGTCGATTCCGCGACAATGATGAATAAAGGCCTTGAGTATATTGAAGCCCGCTGGTTGTTTAATGCCAGCCGGGAGCAACTCAAAGTCGTGATTCACCCGCAGTCTGTTATTCATTCTATGGTGCAATACCGGGATGGTTCTTTATTGGCACAGATGGGACAACCAGATATGCGCACCCCGATTGCGAACGCGATGGCGTATCCGGAGCGTATCGTTGCTGGTGTGGCACCACTTGATTTTACCCAGCTCGGAGAACTGACTTTCCTGGCACCGGATTTTGCCCGATATCCGTGTTTGAAACTGGCAATTGATGCCTGTTACTCCGGCCAGGCTGCAACCACAACGCTCAATGCGGCGAACGAAATCGCAGTTGCTGCCTTCCTTGCCGGAAAGATTCGATTCACACAAATTGCAGAAGTTAATGCAGCTGTTCTTGAACGCACACCGATTGAAAGTGCTGATAGCTTGGATTGGTTACTTGAGGTCGATAGAATGGCAAGGGTTTATGCCACTGAGCAGGTTGCTAAGGTGACAATATGATGGGATTTCTTTGGGATACCGGTGCTTTTCTTTTAGCGTTGGGTGTCCTGATCACCGTGCATGAATTTGGCCACTTTTGGGTTGCCAGACGATGTGGGGTAAAGGTTGAGCGCTTTTCTATCGGCTTCGGCAAGGCCATTTGGCGCAAAACCGGCAAGGACGGAACAGAGTACACGTTAGCGATGATTCCGCTTGGCGGCTACGTCAAAATGGTCGACGAGCGGGTGGATGATGTGCCTGCTGACCAAGTGAACCAGGCTTTCAACAGAAAACCGTTGTGGCAGCGGAGTGCCATTGTTGCAGCTGGACCGATGGCAAATTTCCTTTTTGCCATCGTTGCGTATTGGCTGGTATTTATTATCGGTGTCCCTTCCATTAAACCGGTAATCGGTGAGGTAGCACCGCATTCCATTGCCGCTGAAGCGGGAATTGAGCCGGGAATGGAACTTAAGTCTATCTCTGGCGTCAAAACGCCTAATTGGGAAGCCGTTAATATGGCGGTTATATCCCACATTGGTGACGACAGCATGGCGGTTGATGTTTCACCGGATGGCAGTGACTACACGCTGGCTAAAACGCTGAACCTCACCACCTGGTCTTTCGACCCGGAAACGCAGTCAGCACTCAATACGCTGGGGCTCAATCCGTATTCCCCTGCCATTCTGAATGAAGTCTCGCAGGTGGTAGACGGTAGCCCGGCAGCGAGGGCTGGTCTGACAGTCGGAGATGAAATCATCTCTGTGGGCGGGAAACCGTTTACGGACTGGCGAAGCGTTGTTGACGTTATCCGTGCCAACCCGGGTAAGCCGGTTGCCATGGAAGTGAAAAGAGCCGGTGTGCTTTCGGATGTGACTTTGGTGCCTGAGAGCCGGAAAGCCGGGGAACAGAACATAGGGTATGCCGGGTTTGCCCCGAAAGTAGCTGCCTGGCCGGAGTCATACCGATTTGATTTGCAGTTCGGAGCGTTGGAAGCGATTCCTCAGGCTCTGGACAAAACTTGGCAGGTTGTTTCACTGACCTTTGATATGCTGACAAAACTGGTTACCGGTGATGTGGCTATCAAAAACCTGAGCGGTCCTATTTCGATTGCGAAAGGCGCGGGGCAAACTGCAGATTATGGTTTAGTATACTTTCTCAGTTTTTTGGCGTTAATCAGTGTGAATTTGGGCATCATTAACCTGTTGCCTTTGCCGGTGCTTGATGGTGGACACCTTATGTTCTTCGGCATTGAAGCAATTACACGCAAGCCTGTTTCTGAGCGCATTCAGGACTTGGGATATCGTCTTGGGTCGGCCATCATCGTCTGCTTAATGGCGGTGGCGCTGTTCAACGATTTTGCCCGACTTTAAAAATAAGCAGTAGCAAGGACATAACAGTATTCAATGGCGATAAAAAAGTTACTACTGGCCTCACTATTACTTGGTAGTGCGTCGGTACAGGCGGACGACTTTGTCGTAAAAGATATCAAGTTTGAAGGTCTTCAGCGTGTGAGCCTGGGTGCTGCCCTGCTTGCCATGCCTGTCCGAGTTGGCGACGACGTAAATGACAAGGACGTGGCAGATATTATCCGCTCTCTTTTTGCATCAGGGAATTTCGAAAATATCCGCGTTCTTCGCGATGGTGAGACCCTGATCGTCAAAGTAATTGAGCGCCCGACCATTGCCAGCATCTCATTTTCAGGCAACAAAGCCATCAAAGATGAGCAGTTGAAAGAAAACCTTTCAGCATCCGGGTTGCGGGTGGGCGAAGCCCTGGACCGTACCAAGCTCAGTGAAATTGAAAAAGGCCTGGAAGACTTTTATTACAGTGTCGGTAAATACGGTGCGACAGTAAAAGCGGTGATCACACCGCTGCCGCGAAACCGTGCGGATGTGAAGTTCGTCTTCACTGAAGGTGTTTCGGCCAAGATCAAGCAGATCAACTTTATCGGCAACCAGGTGTTTACCGATCAAGAACTGCGTGATGTTTTCAAACTGCAAGCCAATGTCCCTTGGTGGAATTTTCTGGCTGACGAAAAGTACCAGAAACAGGTCCTGGCCGGAGACCTTGAGAACCTTCGTTCGTTCTATCTCAACCGCGGTTATCTGAAATTCCGCGTTGATTCTACAGAAGTTTCCATTTCCCCGGATAAGAAGGGCGTCTATATCACCCTGAATGTCCAAGAAGGTGAACCTTACACCGTCGCCGACGTGAAATTTCGCGGTGAGTTGAACGGTAACGAAGCTGAATATGAAAAGCTGGTGACCTTCAAAGACGGTGACGTCTACAACGGAGCGCTGGTTACGGATCTGGAAGAAGCCATCAAGAAGAAACTGGGCGAGCAGGGATATGCCTATCCTCAGGTCTTCACCATGCCAGAGTTTGATGACAATGATAAGCGTGTGACCCTGACGGTAAATGTCGATCCGGGCAAACGTATCTATGTACGTCGTATCAGTTTTACCGGCAACACCATCACTGAAGATGAAGTCCTTCGCCGTGAAATGCGCCAGATGGAAGGCTCCTGGCTTAATGCAAAAGCGGTGGAGCGCGGTAAAGAGCGTCTTAACCGTTTGGGTTTCTTTGAGACCGTTGATGTACAAACAGCGTGTGCCTGGCACTGATGACGAAGTAGATATTGTTTATACCGTCAAGGAAGCCAACTCAGGTAGCGTGAACTTTGGTGTGGGCTTTGGTACTGAATCCGGCCTCAGTTTCCAGGCGGGTTTGCAGCAGGATAACTTTGCCGGTACTGGTGATCGGGTAGCATTAATGCCATGATCAACGATTACTCTAAGAGCCTGACGCTGGACTATCGTGACCCGTATTTTACCCTGGATGGTATCAGTCTCGGTGGCAAGGTGTTCTACAACGAGTTCGAGGCCTCTGACGCCAACATCGTTGACTATAACAACCAAAGTTATGGCGCGTCGCTGACTTGGGGTTTCCCGTTTGACGAACTGAACTACTTTGATTTCTCCATTGGTTATACCCACAACCTGATTTCGAACCTCGAAAGCTACTACCAAATCGACAAGTTCAAAGAAGTGCAGGAGAAAAACCTGACATCTGATGGTGGTCTCGAGGTCGACGATTTTGACTGGTCCATTTCCTGGACGCGTAACAACCTGAACAAGGGTTACTTCCCAACAGCAGGTAACTACCAGCGCGCGTACTACCGGATGACCATTCCGGGTTCGGATGTTCAGTTCTTCAAGATGCAATACGATGTGCGTCAGTATATACCGCTCAATGAAGGACATGACTTCACACTGTTGCTTCGTGGCCGGCTTGGCTACGGAAATGGTTATGGCAAGGCTGGTGATAACGAACAGTTGTTGCCATTTTACGAAAACTTCTATGCAGGTGGTTTCTCCACTTTGCGTGGTTTCCGTTCTAACACAGCAGGTCCGAAAGCTGTGTATAATACCGGTGGCGCATCCGGCACCAACAACCCGGTTTATGAAGGAACTGATGAATCTGTTGGGGGTAATGCCACCGCGCTGGCAAGTGTGGAACTGATTGTTCCTACACCGTTTGCCTCACCGGAGATTCAGCGTTCAATCCGTACCAGTGTGTTTGTGGATGCCGCGTCTGTCTGGGATACAGAATTTGACCCGAATGTACCGGTCGCCAGTGGTGCTCAGTACGTTTATGACTACTCAGACCCGACTAATTACCGGGCATCGTACGGTGCGGCGTTGCAGTGGATGTCCCCGATGGGACACTGGTGTTCTCTGTCGCTAAACCGATTAAAAAATATGAAGGTGATGACGAAGAATTCTTCACATTCACCATCGGACGTACATTCTAATTTTTGACTGTGAGGGAATCGTTTTGAATCGTATGGTTAAAGCAGCCGGTTTGAGCCTGGCTATTATCTCTGCTTCGTTCTACGCTCAGGCCGCGGATGCCGCGCAGAAAATTGGATATGTTGCGACCAACCAGGCTATGCAGCAGCTGGCCAAACAAAGTAATCTGGGTGAAAAGCTTCGTAAAGAATTCAAAGACCGCATTGATGAAGTGAAGCGTCTTGAAGAGAAAGCCAAAGCAAAGGTAGACAAGCTCAAGCGTAACGGCGAACTGATGAGTGCTGATGAGCGCACCAAGCTGCAGCGTGAAATCCAGTCGATGGAATCTGATTTCAAACTCAAGGTTCAGGCTCTGCAGGAAGACCAGCGCCGCCGTGGCGCAGAAGAAGAGCAGAAGTTGGTTAAAAAGCTGAAAGATGCAATCAACTCTGTGGCGAAGAAAGAAGGCTATGACATGGTGGTTGATGCGAATGCCGTTCTCTATGCCAAACCTTCTGATGATTTGTCTGCCAAGGTCATCAAAGCAGTAAAATAAGTTATAGGTACAAGATGGTTTCATTTACGCTTGCAGAAGTTGCAGAAAAAATCGGCGCCGAATATTTTGGCGACGGCTCAGAGGTGATCCACTCAGTTGCCGGTTTGGACAAAGCCGGCAAAGGGCAGGTGACCTTCCTGTCTAACAGTAAATATCGTAAGCACCTGGAGTTGTGCGAAGCGAGTGCTGTCATTGTAAAAGAGGCAGACCGCGAATTTTGCAAGGGTAATGCACTGGTTATGCGCGATCCGTATTTGGGTTTTGCCCTGGTCGCGCAAATTTTTGATACAACACCGCGTTGCGCCACCGATATCGCTCCAAGCGCTTATGTCGCTGAAGACGCGAAACTGGGTGAGGGCGTCTCGGTTGGTCACAATGCTGTGGTTGAGTCCGGCGCTGAGCTGGGAGACAACGTTCAGATTGGTGCTGGCTGCTTTGTTGGTAAAAATGCACGCATCGGTGCGAACACCAAACTGTGGGCAAACGTTTCTGTCTACCATAACGTTGTAATGGGTGAGTCTTGCCTTGTTCAATCTGGAACCGTGATCGGCTCTGACGGATTTGGCTATGCCAACGATCGTGGCCGTTGGGTTAAGATTCCTCAGTTGGGCAGTGTACGCATTGGTGACCGTGTTGAGATTGGTGCTTGCACCACTATCGACCGCGGCGCATTGGATGACACGGTTATCGAAGACGGTGCTATCATCGACAACCAGTGCCAGATTGCACATAATGTGTCGATCGGTGAAATACCGCAATCGCTGGTGCAACAGTCATGGCTGGCAGCCTGAAAGTAGGCAAGCAATGTATTATTGGTGGCGCCAGTGTATTCAATGGTCATATGGAAATTGCCGACGGTGTTACCGTAACCGGCATGGCCATGGTGATGCGCCCTATTACGGAACCTGGGGTGTACTCATCAGGCATTCCTTTACAGCCTAACCGCGAGTGGCGGAAAACGGCTGCAAGGGTGATGCGAATTGAGGAAATGCATCAACGCCTGAAAGCGTTGGAGAAAAAGCTGGACGAGCCGGAATAATTCCCGTGCTGCTTGAAAGGCCCGCTACAAATGCGCCATTTTGCTTTTATCCAAAAATAACCTCTCTGATTTGAAACGGGAATACAGCTTTGAGTCGTGAAAATAAAACACTGAATATCACAGAAATTATGTCCCTGTTACCACACCGCTACCCGTTTTTGCTGGTAGACCGCGTAACAGACTTCGAGGAAGGCAAGTACCTTCACGCAATTAAAAACGTTACCTTCAATGAACCTCAGTTCACTGGCCACTTCCCACAGATGCCTGTTTTCCCCGGCGTTCTGATTCTGGAAGCGATGGCTCAGGCGACAGGCCTTCTGGCATTCAAAACGTTCGGTCAGCCAGCTGACAACGAACTGTATTACTTTGCCAGCATTGATAATGCCAAGTTCCGTCGCCCTGTGAGCCCGGGTGACCAGATGGTCATGGAAGTTGAGTTTGTGAAAGAGCGCCGTGGTATTGCTGCGTTTACTGGTGTTGCTAAAGTAGACGGTGCAGTTGTGTGTTCTGCCGACCTGAAATGTGCAAGACGAGAGATTGAACTGTGATTGACCCTACCGCCATCATCCACCCAAGCGCGGTTGTAGAAGAAGGGGCCAAGATCGGCGCGAATGTTCGCATCGGGGCTTTTTCCTACATTGGCGCTGATGTCGAGATCGGTGAAGGAACTGAAATCATGACCCATGTGGTCGTGAAAGGTCCAACCCGTATCGGTAAAGAAAACAAAATTTACCAATTTGCTTCGATTGGTGAAGCCTGTCAGGACCTTAAGTATGCCGGGGAGCCGACCCAACTGATTATCGGTGACCGAAATACTATCCGTGAGAGTGTTACCATGCACCGCGGCACCGTTCAGGACAAAGGCATCACCAAGGTTGGCAGCGATAACCTGTTTATGATCAATGCCCACGTGGCCCATGATTGTGAAATCGGCGACCGCTGTATCTTCGCTAACAATGCAACCCTGGCTGGTCACGTAAAAGTGGGTGACCAGGCGATTGTCGGTGGCATGTCTGCTATCCACCAATTCTGTGTGGTTGGCAGCCATTGTATGCTCGGTGGCGGTTCAATTGTGGTTCAGGATGTGCCTCCTTACGTGATGGCGCAGGGCAACCACTGCCAGCCGTTTGGTATCAATGTCGAAGGCCTTAAGCGCCGCGGCTTTGATAAAGCGGCAATCCGCGCGATTCGTGCGGTTTACAAAACTATCTACCGTTCTGGTAAGACGTTGGAAGTCGCCAAACAGGAAATTGCTGAGATGGCGAAAGACAGCCTGAGCTGGACCTGTTTGTGGAGTTCTTCGAGCGTTCTACGAGGTGTGATCCGTTGATGGCTAAGCCTCTTCGAATCGGAATTGTCGCCGGAGAAATCTCCGGCGATATTTTAGGTGCCGGTTTTATCCGGGCGGTACGTGAACAATACCCAGATACTGAGTTTGTTGGCATTGGTGGCCCTCGGATGATTGAAGCTGGCTGTGATGCCCGCTTTGATATGGAAGAGTTATCGGTGATGGGGCTGGTGGAAGTACTGGGCCGGTTGCCTCGCCTTCTTAAAGTGAAAAAAGAGCTGGTTCGCTTTTTTACAGACAATCCACCGGATGTGTTTGTCGGAATTGATGCCCCGGACTTTAACCTTCGTCTGGAAAAAGACCTCAAAGATGCCGGTATCAAAACCGTGCATTACGTCAGCCCGTCAGTTTGGGCCTGGCGACAAAAGCGTATTTTCAAAATCGCTGATGCAACCAATCTGGTACTGGCTTTTCTGCCTTTTGAAAAAGCGTTCTACGATAAATTCGATGTGCCGTGCGAGTTTGTCGGGCACACCATGGCCGATGCCATCCCACTAGAGCTGGATAAAAACGAAGCCCGCAAAGCACTCAGGATTGACGAAGGAAAACGCTGGCTAGCGGTATTGCCGGGCAGTCGTGGCAGTGAAGTTGGGATGTTGTCTGCACCATTTATCGAAGCATGCCGAATCCTGAAGGCTAAGTATCCGGACCTCGGCTTTGTTGTGCCTATGGTTAATACCAAGCGCCGCGAGCAGTTTGAGGCCATCTGGCAGGAAACTGCACCTGAGCTCGACTTTACCATTATCAATGACAATGCCCGCACCGTTATGACTGCTGCAGATGCTGTATTGCTGGCATCCGGCACAGCGGCACTGGAATGCATGTTAGTGAAAAAGCCAATGGTCGTCGGTTACAAGGTGAAGCCGGTAACCGCCTGGCTTGCCAAACGCCTCCTTAAAACCAAATTCGTGTCATTGCCCAATATCCTTGCTGATACGGCGCTGGTTAAAGAGTTGCTTCAGGAAGAATGTACACCAGAAAACCTGGCTGCTGAAATCGACCGCTTGCTTGGCAGTGACAACACGCCGCTTTTGACGACCTTTAATGAACTTCACCAACAAATTCGCTGTGATGCTGACCATTCAGCTGCAAATGCAGTACTGTCCTTGATTGACCGGACTCCTCAACATGTTTGAACCCTTTGTATACCCCGATGCTCGCCTGATTGCGGGTGTTGACGAAGTGGGCCGCGGCCCGCTTGTCGGCGCAGTAGTCACTGCTGCCGTTATCCTTGATCCAAATAACCCTATCGAGGGTCTGACAGATTCGAAAAAACTGAGTGAGAAAAAACGCCTGGCTCTGTTTGATGAAATCAAGGAAAAGGCATTGGCTTGGTCTCTTGGTCGCGCAGAACCTGAAGAAATTGATGAGCTGAACATCCTGAAGGCGACGATGGTTGCTATGCAGCGTGCGGTTGCTGCTCTGAATGTCCGACCTGACTTTGTTCTGATTGACGGTAACCGGGTGCCGGAACTGCCGATGTCAGCCCAGGCAGTCGTGAAAGGTGACTTGCGCGTGGCGGAAATCAGTGCAGCGTCCATTATTGCGAAAGTTACCCGCGACCGTGAAATGGAGGAGCTGGATAAGCGCCACCCCCAGTACGGTTTTGCCAAGCACAAAGGATACCCGACCAAAGCGCATTTTGAAGCTCTGGCTGAACATGGTCCGCTTGAGGAATATCGCAAGAGTTTCAAACCGGTACGTAAAGCGCTGGGACTCGAAGACTAAGTGCCGGGGCAGATTGCATCAGCATTTTACTGCGCTTTGACGGACGCCAGAGACAATACACGGTAAACTAATTATCAAGATAAAAGATCTGCAAGAGAAATATGGCTGATCCCCGTTTTATACACCTGCGCATTCACAGTGACTATTCGATGGTGGATGGTCTGTCAAAAGTGCCGCCGCTTGTAAAGAAAGTGGCCGAGCTTGGCATGCCTGCCATGGCACTGACAGACTTCACCAACCTGTGTGGCCTGGTTAAGTTTTATAACACCGCCCAAGGGTGCGGTGTGAAGCCGATTATCGGTGCAGACTTTAAAATGCAGCTTGATGAGTTCGGTGATGAGCTTTGTAACATCACGGCGCTGGCTGCTGACAACGAAGGTTATAAGAACCTCACGCTCCTGATTTCGCGCGCGTACCTCCGCGGCCACGTTCAGCATATTCCGGTAATCGACAAAAGCTGGCTGGCGGAGCTGAAACAAGGCCTTATCCTGATTTCCGGTGGCCGCCACGGCGATGTCGGAAAATCATTGCTCAAAGGCAATCAAGCTGTTGCTGATCAATGTGTGGCGTTCTACAAAGAACACTTTCCAGAGGCTTACTATTTAGAACTGGTGCGTACCGGCCGTGCCGATGAGGAAGTCTACCTGCACTTTGCCGTGGAGTTTGCTGAAAAGCATGACCTGCCGGTAGTCGCAACCAATGATGTCTGTTTCCTTACTTCAGACCAGTTCGATGTGCATGAAATTCGTGTTGCCATCCACGACGCTACACCCTCGAAGATCCACGCCGGCCGAAAAATTACAGCAACCAGCAGCATCTTCGCACTGAAGATGAAATGTGTGAGCTGTTTGCGGATATTCCGGAAGCGCTTGAAAACTCGGTCGAGATTGCCAAGCGCTGTAACGTTTCTGTCCGCCTTGGTGAGTATTTCCTGCCAAATTTCCCGACCGGTGATTTAAGCACCGCCGATTTCCTGGTGGTGAAATCACGCGAAGGCCTGGAAGATCGCCTTGAATTCCTTTTCCCTGATGAGGAAGAGCGCCAAAAACGCCGTCCAGAATACGATGAGCGCCTAGAAATCGAACTTCAGGTTATCAACCAAATGGGGTTCCCGGGCTACTTCCTCATCGTGATGGAATTTATCCAGTGGTCAAAAGATAACGGCATCCCGGTAGGTCCGGGGCGCGGTTCGGGTGCGGGTTCGCTTGTTGCCTACGCGCTGAAAATTACCGACCTTGACCCGCTTGAATATGACCTGCTGTTCGAACGATTCCTGAACCCGGAACGTGTCTCCATGCCCGACTTCGACGTCGACTTTTGTATGGATAAACGCGACCAGGTTATCGACCACGTTGCGGAAATGTACGGGCGCGATGCGGTATCCCAGATTATTACCTTCGGTACCATGGCCGCGAAGGCGGCTATCCGGGACGTAGGCCGGGTGCTGGGGCATCCTTACGGTTTTGTAGACCGTATTTCCAAGCTGGTTCCGCCGGATCCGGGTATGACCCTGGCCAAAGCGTTTGATGCCGAACCGCAGCTTGGTGAAATCTACGAAGCCGATGAGGAAGTGCATGAGCTGATTGATATGGCCCGTGCGCTTGAAGGGGTTACCCGCAACGCCGGTAAGCACGCTGGTGGTGTGGTTATCTCACCGACGACCATTACAGACTTTGCGCCGCTTTATTGTGATGCGGAAGGCCGACACCCGGTTACTCAATTCGACAAGAATGACGTTGAATACGCCGGCCTGGTTAAATTCGACTTCCTTGGACTTCGCACCCTGACGATCATCGACTGGGCGCTGCAAATGATTAACCCTCGTCTGGCGCGTGACGGGAAACCGCCGGTTGATATTGCGGCGATCCCGATGGCGGACACCCGCTCGTTCACCATGCTCCAGAAAGCGGAAACCACAGCGGTGTTCCAGCTTGAATCGCGGGGTATGAAAGAGCTTATAAAACGCCTTCAGCCGGACTGTTTCGAAGATATGATTGCACTGGTGGCCCTGTTCCGTCCGGGCCCGCTGCAATCAGGTATGGTAGATAACTTCATTGACCGTAAACACGGCCGGGAAGAAGTCTCATATCCGGATGCCCAGTACCAACACGAATCGCTGAGAGAAATTCTTGACCCGACCTACGGCATCATCCTGTATCAGGAACAGGTAATGCAGATTGCCCAGGTGCTCGCCGGTTACACGCTGGGCGGTGCAGACTTGCTCCGCCGTGCGATGGGTAAGAAAAAGCCGGAAGAGATGGCCAAGCAACGTGAAGTCTTCCGGGATGGTTCCGAGAAGAACAACGTTGACGGCGAATTGGCGATGAAGATCTTTGACCTGGTGGAGAAATTCGCAGGTTACGGCTTCAACAAATCTCACTCCGCCGCCTATGCACTGGTGTCATACCAGACACTTTGGCTGAAAGCGCATTATCCGGCAGAATTCATGGCTGCGGTAATGACCGCTGATATGGATAACACCGACAAAGTCGTTGGCCTGGTGGAAGAGTGCCGCCGGATGCGTCTTAAAGTGTTGCCGCCGGATATCAACGCAGGCCTTTTCCGTTTCACGGTAAACGATAAAGGAGAGATAGTTTACGGTATCGGTGCGATTAAAGGTGTGGGTGAAGCCCCGATTGAACACATTATCGCAGCCCGTGAGAAAGGCGGTTACTTTAAAGATCTGTTCGATTTTTGTGCCCGCATTGACACCAAAAAAGTGAACAAGCGGGTGCTTGAAAAACTGATCATGGCAGGAGCACTGGATCGTCTAGGTCCACACCGGGCAGCTATCATGGCATCTGTAGATGACGCTATGCGAGCTGCCAGTCAGCACCATCAGGCGGAATCGTTCGGGCAGACAGACATGTTTGGTGTCCTGACCGAAGCGCCGGAAGAAGTAGAAAACAAATATGCCCAGGTTGCCCCCTGGCCGGATAAAGTCTGGCTGGAAGGAGAGCGGGAAACCCTTGGCCTCTACCTCACCGGTCACCCGATCAATGCGTATTCGAAAGAGCTTAAGCATTACACGACTTGGCGTCTGGAAGATGCCCAGCCTACCAAGCGGGATCAGGTTGCGACAGTTGCCGGCCTGGTAATTGCGGCAAGGGTAATGACCACCAAACGGGGTAACCGGATTGGTATTATGACCCTTGACGACCGTTCCGGACGGATGGAAATCATGCTGTTCTCCGATGCGCTCGATAAATACATCGACTTTATCGAAAAAGATAAAATAGTGGTGGTATCGGGACAGGTCAGCTTTGATGACTTCAACGGTGGGCTTAAAATGACAGCCCGCGAAGTGTTTGATCTCTCACAGGCCCGGGAAAAATACCTGCGGGGACTTGCCATCTCAGTGACCGACAGGCAAATTGATGGACAGTTTTTTGATCGGTTCACTCGTATTCTTGAGCCGTACAGGGCGGGGATTGTACCTGTTAACCTGTATTACAGGCGTCAGGATGCACAAGCACGGTTGACGTTGGGTACTGAGTGGCGTGTCACCCCAAATGACCAATTGCTGGATGATTTACGCGAATTGTTGGGTGAACAACAGATCGAACTGGAATTCAGTTAAGATGTACCGGCTTGTCAGCGCCGGGCAGACAAACATATAACAGGATATCTTAAGGTATGAGCTTGAATTTTCTTGAGTTTGAACAGCCTATTGCCGAATTGCAGCAGAAGATAGATGCGCTGCGCGCCGTCAATCGCAATGATGACGACGCAGTCAATCTCGACAAAGAAATTGAGCAGCTGGAAAAGAAAAGTGTCGAGCTGACCAAAAAGATTTTCGGTGACCTGGGTGCCTGGCAGGTAGCCCAGTTAGCCCGTCATCCCCAGCGTCCTTATACGCTGGATTACTTAGAGCACATTTTCACTGAGTTCGATGAACTGGCCGGTGACCGTGCCTATGCAGATGACAAGGCAATTGTCGGTGGTATTGCGCGTCTTGAAGGCCGTCCAGTCATGGTGATTGGCCACCAGAAAGGCCGTGAAACGTCGGACAAGGTAAGACGCAATTTCGGTATGCCAAAGCCAGAAGGTTACCGTAAGGCGCTGCGCCTGATGGAAATGGCAGAGCGTTTTAAGATGCCGATTATCACCTTTATTGATACGGCAGGTGCTTACCCGGGTGTGGGCGCGGAAGAACGTGGCCAGTCGGAAGCTATCGCCCGCAACCTTAAAGTGATGTCTGGCCTGAAAGTGCCGGTTATCTGTAATGTGGTAGGTGAGGGCGGTTCAGGCGGTGCTCTGGCAATTGGTGTGGGTGACTACGTCAATATGATGCAGTATTCCACCTATTCCGTTATTTCACCTGAAGGTTGTGCGTCTATCCTCTGGCGTGATGCATCAAAAGCGCCGCAGGCTGCTGAAGCGATGGGTATGACGGCACCTCGCCTGAAAGAGCTGAAACTCGTTGACGAAATTATCGAAGAGCCAATGGGCGGCGCTCACCGCGATGTGATTCAAACAGCAAACAATGTAAAAACGGTATTGCTGACACAGCTGGCAGAACTGGAAGTGCTTGAGCCTGAATTGCTGCTTGAGCGTCGTTACCAACGGCTGCTGAGCTACGGCTACTGCTAAGCAACTGCACTGTTAGCTGATAGCAAAACGGGACCTTCGATAAGGTCCCGTTTTTTATTCGGCTTATACTGCGTTTGGCGCAATTTGCTATGATGGGACTAATCTATTTCACGGAATATCCAGATGTTATTTTCCTCTTTTGAGTCCGTGCTCAATAAATATTGTCCGAGTCCTCGCCAGATTGTGCTGGCATTCAGTGGGGGCGTCGATTCACGGGTCATGCTGGAGTTGCTTTGTGTTTACCGTGATACCCACCCCCAGAACGAATATCTGTTGGTCCATGTCCATCATGGTCTGAGTGATAACGCCGATAAGTGGGTATCACTTTGTGAGCGCTGGGCAGGCGATGCCGCAATACCTCTTCAGGTAGAAAGGGTCAGGCTTCAAAAAGACGGAGAGAGTCTTGAAAGTGCTGCCCGTCAGGCACGCTATGAAGCCATTGCGAAACATATTAAGCCCGGTGCATTGTTGATAACCGGACAGCATGCCGACGATCAGGTAGAGACTTTCTTCCTTGCGTTGAAACGCGGCAGCGGCCCTGCGGGATTGGCTTCTATGCCTGAATCCCGTCAATTTGCCGGTGGGACCCTGGTTCGCCCGTTATTGCAGATCCGGCGTAAGGATATTCTAAGCTATGCCGAACAACAGGGATTGGACTGGATTGAGGATGAAAGTAACCAGGACAGCCGTTTTGACCGTAATTTTCTTCGAAATGAAGTGTTACCCGATCTGTCTGCGCGTTGGCCTGGGTTCCATAAAGCTGTTACCCGCACTGTATCACTTTGCGCCGAGCAAGAGTCTGTCATTGATGAGCTGATAAGCGACAAACTTACTAAGCTTGTTTTACCTGATGGTAGCTTGGAAATAGAGGGATTGAACCTGCAATCTCGGCAAGTTGCGCAGCAGTTGGTGAGGCGTTGGTGTAAAAATGAAGCCGGAATTGTGCCGAGCCAGGTTCAACTGTTGGAGCTGTTTCAAAGCGTTATTCCTGCTGTCGATGATGCCAACCCACAACTGGACATTGGCCAGTGGCAAGTCCGTCGCTTCCAGGAAAAGTTATATCTCGTTCGCCAAACAGAAGATGTATCGTCCTGGAGCAGTTCACTGAGCATTTCGCAGAACATATTGTTGCCGGATGGATTGGGGAATTTGGTGCTGCACTGCGTAGCCGGTGGGCATTTGCGCTTGCCGGAGGCTAATGAGCCGGCGAGTGTGGTATTTGAACCTGCGGGTTTATCTGCAAAACCTGTTGGTCGCGTGGGCTCGCGAAAGATTAAAAAACTGTTTCAGGAATACGGTGTTCCAAGCTGGCTGAGAAGACGTACGCCTATCTTGTTATATGGAGAGGACGTTGCAGCAGTTGCGGGCTTGTTTGTTACGGATCACGGAAGCGGTAATCAATGTGATCTCTTGTGGCAGAAGTAAGGCTATAAAACTGTAAATCGTTAATTAATGTGCAACAATTTAGTATGACTTACCCCTCTATTCATAGACTAAATATGCGAGGAAGCGATGAAGAGCATTTATTCTCTTGCCATGGCGGCGATTTTAGTAGCATCTCCTGCGATGGCAGCAGGTGATGCAGCAGCAGGAAAAGCAAAAGCAGCTGTGTGCGCGGCGTGTCATGGTGCTGACGGTATTGCGTTGATTCCGGGATATCCAAACCTGAAAGGTCAAAACGAACAATATCTGGTGTCTGCACTAAAGGCATATAAAAACGGCGAGCGCACTGGAGCTCAAGCCATGATCATGAAACCTCAGGCATCGATGCTGAGCGATCAGGACATGGAAAATATCGCTGCTTACTTTGCGTCTATGAAATAAATCACCAGCACCAAATTGAAAAAGCCGCAAGAAATCAGATATGCGGCTTTTTTTGTTTCTTACCGGAATTGCTTAGCTTCTGGCAGGTACTCATACCCGGCTTCCGCAAGTTTTGATTTCAACGCCTCTTTTTCGATATCAAAGTAACGGACGAGATCATCCAAGTCAGTGAATTCATCGCGCAATTTCATGTTCACGATGCTCATCAGCATCACAGGATCCATATTGGCAAAATTTTTAAGGTCCATTATTCGTCCCGGTAATCACTGATCAAAAGATTGGCCGCTGCGAAAGCCGCTTGCTCTCTGGAACCTTTTGGGAGAGTTTCGTCTGCAGCGATATCGTTGAGGGTCTTGAATGCACAGGTAATTGCTTTTGGGATATACCCTTGGTCACCACTGCCGATCTCTGCATATGCTTTGCGCACCATTTCACAGCTGTTGATTATTTTCATCGGAAAGCTCCGGTTAGTTCAACTGGAGGTATTGTACCGGAATGAAGGGAAGGGAGTTAAGTCAGCTTTTTTGTTTGCGCTTGTGCTTATAAAGGAGACGGTCAGCGCGTTCATACAATGCTATCAGGTTGTCACCTTTACGGTATTCGGCAAAACCACAAGCAGAACCGATACCATAGCTGGTGAGCATGCGGTCATGCTTAACCAGGTGTTGGACCCGGCGAAGAACAACAGCTGCTGATTCTTCACTCGCAGGTTGAAGCAGTGCTGCAAATTCATCGCCGCCCAACCGGTAAACAGTATCGGTGGTTCGAACTGCTTCTTTTAAAATTTGCGAGAATCTTCTTAAAACCTTGTCGCCATCCAGATGACCGTAGGTATCGTTCACCTGCTTGAAATTGTTCATATCAAACATGATAAGCACCAGGCCAATATCCTGACGCTCACAAATGGCAATGCTTTTATTTGTGTCTTGCTCAAAGCTTGTCCGGTTGCCCAAACCTGTAAGGTAATCTTGCAATGCCATACTTTTCACCCGGCTGTATTCAATAGCATTGGCCAACGGGCCGGCTATCAGTCGGTGAAAAGTGTGAATCATTGAGATTTCATCGCGGTCAAGTTTATAAGGTGTGCTGTATTGAAGAACACCCAGTGGTGTGTCACCAAACTTGACGGCAAAAGTCTGCCTGCATGAGGCGCTGATGCCACGGCGGACGATAGAGCAGGTATCGTTGTATTCCCAGATCAGGCGGCTGATATCGATATGTTTTTCAAGTTCTTTGGTATAAACCTCAAGCAACACTTCTATTTCCAGTTTTCCCTGGAGTTTTTGCAAGATCAACAGGCGCTGATCAGCCCCCAGTGGAATGACCCTGGGTGTCGGCAAATGTTCAGGTTGTGGTTTGACGTTTCGCTTGTCCATGCTTACACCAAGTTCTCGACAGCCTACTTCCGAGATAGCAAGTTACGCGCCAGTCTAATTGAGAAGTTACATATTAAGAAGTGGTGAAGTTCACAAATGCAGGAACTTGCGTAAATTTTGTTCGTTTTTATGTGCATCGTCGTAACCTAGAGACATTAGTGCCTGAATGTAGTCAGGTTCAAACAGGAGATAGCTTGTAATTCCAGCATCTTCTTTAGGACTAATACCCAAAAATTTCATCAGGATACGGGATGCTACGGGCATTTTACAGTAGTTGTCCGGGACAAAGGTTTCCAAGGGAATAGAAGGTGACAGATGGCAGGTTTCTATGGTTCTAAGGCCTAACGCCTGAGCCCGCTCAGAGGGGATTTCTGAGATCAGTTCATTCGTTCTGTCCAAAAGCTCTAAATCTGCCGCCATAGTATCACTGAATATCGCATCCATCAGGTGCCCCCCAAGGGTTGCAAGTCCGGGGGGGAGTTGTTTTCCCTCTGGCTTTGCTCTGGGTTTTGTTGCCATATCAATGATTAACATCTTATCAGCCCGAGCTTCAAAGCTGGCCGTAATGGAGCAAGCTGGTGGATTGAGCCATCCCCATAAAAGTCGTTGCCAATTTTTGAGGCGGGGAATACCAGCGGGATTGCTGAGGATGCGAGGAGGTGTTCCGTGCTGATTAAGGTCTGCTCTCCGACAGATTTTGCACGGGACCAGGCTGCCGTGTCTCCATCCCCTTGAAAGAAGGTGACAGAAATCCCGCGCCGATAACTGGCTGCGGTAATCGCAAGAGCTTTCAGATGGTTATGGTGAATGTTGTTGTCTAGCCGGCGGTAGTTGAGAACCGAATTGAGTAGCTCCCGTAACGGGCGGTTGTTCAACAATCCAAAAGGCGGTGGTTGCTCGCAACTGGATTGTAAACGGGCAAAACCCTGCCGTCCCAGGTACGCAGCCATCCCTCCAGGCGTTGCTGAAAAGACTGTGTTGGTGTGCAGTCTTCCCCAAAGCCAAGCCAGTTTTTTGACGCCCAGTCGAAAAGATGACGCATAGCAAGCAAGCGCTGTCGCGTTAATTGCGCCTGCTGAGGTGCCGCAGAAAATAGTAAAAGGGCTTGGGTGCACCCTTGGGTACCATTCAGAAATGGCTTTCATTACGCCTACCTGGTAAGAAGCGCGCGCACCGCCCCCGGTAAGAAGAAGGGCCATATTTTTCTGCTGGCGATTGGACATAGCGTATTCCCGCTCACTACCTGATGATATTTTGAGCGAAATTTCAGCGCTTTGCCTGATTAAATAAGGGAATTGTGAGTGTTGGTGGGTAAATAAAAACGGGCTTCAAAGAAGCCCGTTTGTCAAAGCAAGTATTGTCGATTAATTCAGCTGGGAAAGAATGTGGTCAACCATGTTGGCCATTTCTACAGGCTGTTTTTCACCTTGACGACGGTTCTTGTACTCGAATACACCTTCGTCCATGCTGCGCTCACCAATGATAACCATGTGAGGAATACCGATCAGTTCGATATCTGCCAGCATAACGCCCGGGCGCTCTTTGCGGTCGTCGAACATCACATCCACTCCGGCTGCTTGCAGATCGGCATACAGCTTTTCAGCCGCTTCACGTACACGCTCAGACTTGTGCATGTTCATTGGAACAATGGCAACAGTGAACGGTGCAATTGCGTCAGGCCAGATAATGCCGTTGTCATCATGATTTTGTTCGATGGCGGCAGCAACCACACGGGTAACACCGATACCGTAACAACCCATCTCCATGATAACGTTCTTTCCGTCTGCGCCCAGTACACCGGCGTTCATCTTTTCTGAGTAGTTGTTACCCAGTTGGAAGATGTGACCCACTTCGATGCCGCGCTTGAGCTGAAGTGTACCTTTACCGCAAGGGCTCAGGTCGCCTTCCATAACGTTACGAATGTCGGCTACTTCGCCCAGTTCAACGTCACGACCCCAGTTGATACCGAAGAAGTGCTTGTCGTCGATGTTGGCACCGGCACCAAAGTCGCTCATCGCAGCGACACTGCGATCTACGATAAACGGTACAGTCAGGTTTACCGGACCAAGTGAACCAGGACCTGCGTTAACGATGGCACGGATTTCTTCTTCAGTGGCAAACTGCAGAGGCGCTTCAACTTGTGAAAGTTTTTCTGCCTTGATTTCGTTCAGTTCGTGGTCGCCACGAACCAGCAGCGCAACCAGGTCAGACTCAACGGCGTCAGACGCTTTAACAAACAGCGTCTTTACTGTCTTTTCAATTGGCAGGTTGAACTGTTCAACCAGCTCTGCAATGGTTTTGGCATTTGGTGTATCTACCATGCGCATTTCTTCTGAAGGCGCAGAACGCTCTCCGGCAGGTGCAACAGCTTCTGCCATTTCGATATTTGCAGCGTAATCTGATTCAGTAGAGAAGGCGATCAGGTCTTCACCGCTGTTTGCAAGTACGTGGAATTCGTGAGAAGCAGAACCGCCGATCGCACCGGTGTCAGCCAGTACAGGGCGATAGTCCAGACCCATACGGTCGAAGATTGCACAATAAGCTTTGTGCATGGTTTCGTAAGTCTTTTGCAGACCTTCTTTATCCAAGTCAAAGCTGTAAGCATCTTTCATGATGAATTCGCGAGAACGCATGACACCGAAACGTGGGCGAACTTCATCACGGAATTTGGTTTGGATCTGGTACAGGTTCAGAGGAAGCTGCTTGTAAGACTTCACCTCATTGCGAACCATGTCGGTGATGACTTCTTCGTGAGTCGGACCCAGTACAAATGGACGCTCATGACGGTCAGAGATGCGCAGCAGTTCCGGGCCGAACTTGTCCCAGCGGCCGGTTTCCATCCACAGTTCTGACGGCTGAACCACAGGCATCAGTGTTTCAACAGCACCGGCGTTGTTCATTTCTTCGCGCACAATGTTTTCAACCTTGCGCAGAACACGAACACCGGTCGGCAGCCAGGTATAAAGACCTGAAGCCAGTTTGCGGATCATACCTGCACGAAGCATCAGTTTGTGGCTGATGACTTCTGCATCACTTGGAGTCTCCTTCAGGGTAGAAAGAAGGTAGTTACTGGTACGCATTTGATGCTATCCATTAATCACGTGAGTTGACGTTAAGGGCGAAATTCTAACAGCCGGATGGCTATTCGCCAAAGAATTCGATGTCAGTTACTACAACACCGTCATCGGACACCTGAAAACGCACATTATAGTTGAACAGGTTGACGGCATAGACCTTATTATCGACGCCCTTCTTTTTGTATGCCGGTCGGGGATCTTGAGCCAGAACCTCAGTAATAACCTGCTTTTGGTTACCACTCTCATCCTGCTTATCCAAAAAAACAATGGCTGATTCAGAAAATGAAACGGGAAGCGTGGCAGGTGCGTCTGAAGCAAAACCGCCTATCGCAGCCGGAAGTGAGTCAGAATAGGGGATATAAGGCTTTATATCGATGATGGGCGTGCCATCGACCAGATCGACATTACCTAATTCAATAATTACCTGGTTCCCATCCTTTCTTATGCCTTTAAGCTCTACCGCTGACATACCGATAGCATTTGGGCGGAACGTTGCCCTGCTGGCAAAAACACCTATACGTTCATTACCGCCAAGCCGTGGAGGTCTGACTGTAGCGTCCAGCCTTTATCGATATTTTGGTCAAACAGGAACAACAGCCAAAGATGAGAGAACTGGGTTATACCCCGGACAGATTCCTCATTATTGGCTTTCCCACAGAGAATGATCTCTGACTTGGCGCTGGTAACTAAGCCCGGTTGCCGCGGGACGGCGAATTTTTCCTTATAGGGAGAACGGACATAACCTACTGGTGTTATCTGATGATTCATATTGTGTAAGGTACTCTCTGGCGGGTATATCTTGGCGTATCACCCGGTTTTCAGTTCATGCCGATATGCGTGAATGATATCGTAATGCGTGCCATAATCGGCAAGACAATAATTCATGAGGATATAACCTTGACCAAACCTGCTGTTTTTCTTGATCGTGATGGCGTCATTAATATTGATCACGGTTACGTACACAAGATTGACGACTTTGAATATGTTGAAGGTGTATTCGAAGCATGCCGTCAATTGAAAGAAATGGGCTACCTGCTGGTGCTGGTAACCAATCAAGCAGGGATTGCGCGTGGTTACTATACCGAAGATGAATTTATCAGCTTGACCGAATGGATGGACTGGAACTTTGCCGATAAAGGCGTGGATTTTGACGGCATTTATTACTGTCCGCACCATGCAGAAAAAGGTGAAGGCAAATATAAAGTGGATTGCGACTGCCGCAAACCTAAGCCAGGCATGTTTGAGTCTGCCCGTGAGTTCCTGAATATTGATATGGCGAACTCGGTAATGGTCGGTGACAAAACAGATGATATGAAAGCGGCTATTGCAGCTGGTGTTGGTACCCGGGTTCTGGTTCGTACCGGCAAGCCAGTTACTGAAGAAGGTGAGTCTTTGGCTACCATGGTGCTCAATAGCATTGCTGACGTGCCAAAAGCGCTGAAGTAACCTTTCTATGCTGATAACACCCGGCTCATCGCCGGGTTTTCTTTTATATATATGTAATAAATGGCTCGAATAGGGTGTAAATGAACCGGATTGGTTTATTTTTGTCCGGTTGAGCATCTTTTTGTGGAATTTTTGCATTTTAGGGTTGTCAGATAAAATTAA
>BAXG01000030.1 GCA_001310455.1 Photobacterium sp. JCM 19050 | reverse complement strand
TATAGCGGGATGCACCAAACCAGAAATCCCGTTAAACTTATACCCAGACGTCATTGCCGGCCGAGTGCCGGCATTTTTATTAGAGCGTGTTGGTCATTCTATCCGGCAGGATGATATTCAGACCGGCATACCTCGGAGAAGAGATACATGGTGAATTACGAAATAGTGACCTCGGCAGATCGTCTGGCAGAAATTTGTCAGGCAGCCCGGCAGGTTGAAGCGGTCATGCTGGATACCGAGTTTGTTCGCACCCGCACTCTTTATCCGAGACTGGGCTTGGTCCAGTTATTCGACGGTCAGACGCTGGCCCTGATTGACCCGATAGATATTGAGGATCTGTCTCCTCTTTGGGCATTGCTGACTGATGAAAAAGTAATGAAGGTGCTGCATTCATGCAGTGAAGACCTGGAAGTCTTTCTTCATCATGGCGGCGTGTTACCCGCGTCGGTTGTGGATACCCAAATTCTCGCTGCATTCCTTGGGCATGGCGTTTCTACCGGGTTTGCTGCGCTGGTGGATCAATATCTCGGCGTCACCCTGGACAAGGGGGAGTCCCGCACTGATTGGTGTGCCCGTCCACTGACCGACAGCCAGCTTAAATACGCTGCGGCTGATGTTCATTACCTTGCTCCGCTGTATGTTGCGCTGAAAGAGAAGGTACAACAAGCCGGGTGGTGGGATGCCGCGTTGGAAGAGTCCCGAAATATGGTGGATAAAAAGCGTAAAAAGCCGGAACCGGAAAAAGCTTACCTTGACGTCAAAAACGCGTGGCAATTACGCCCACGTCAGCTTGCGGTATTGAAATCGCTGGCGGCATGGCGTTTGAAAGAAGCTCAAAAACGCGATTTGGCGCTGAACTTTGTGGTCAAGGATCTGAACTTGTGGAAGATGGCCCGGTTCAATATCCAGACCAAACGCCAGATGCAGGAGCAGGGCTTTGATCGCAAGGAAATTGATATTCATGGCAACACCCTGATTAAGTTGACTGCCGCGGCTATCAAAAGTGATGAGGCTGACCTGCCTGAGAAGATTGACCGTATTGTTGATCTGCCGGGTTACAAGAGCCTGATGGCAGTGCTGAAAGAGAAAGTATCCGTGGTCGCTGAGGATACCGGTTTGCCGCCTGAGCTTCTGGGTTCAAAGAAAATGCTGAACCGTGTGATTCGCTGGCATTTCGATAACCCAGAAGAGGCCGACAAGCTTCCGCTGATGATGGAAGGCTGGCGCGCCCCGCTGCTGTCTGCCAAGCTCAAGGCCGCATTAGCCGCTTGATACTGCTTTCTATATACAGAAAGACAATAAGAAAAAGCCCGGGACAGCTCTGCTGACCCGGGCTTTTCTCGAAATAGCGCGGGGTTATTTGTCTTCTGGCAAGGTCACGTTCAGTTCAAGCACTGAAAGGTCATCATCACGTTGCTCCAACGTTACAGATACCTGTTCAGGCGCAATTTCAACGTACTTGCGTATTACATCCAGAATGTCCTGCTTCATTTGAGGCAGATAGGAAGGTTCCGGGCTGTCTTTCTGGCGGCGCTCAGCAACAATAATTTGCAAGCGCTCCTTCGCGATGTTGGCTGATGTCTTTTTCTTAGTTTTGAAAAACTCTAAGAGCGCCATTTTATCCTCCGAACAAGCGTTTAAAGAATCCTTTCTTCTCTTCCTCCAGGAAGCGGAATGGGCGGTCTTCACCCAACAGGCGGGCAACTGCGTCGGCATATGCCTGGCCGGCGTCAGACTCTTTATCCAGAATAACCGGCTCACCTTTGTTTGACGCGTTCAGCACTGACTGGCTCTCTGGAATCACGCCGAGCAACGAAATTCGAAGAATCTCCTCCACATCAGTGACATTCAGCATATCGCCGTTGGTGACGCGGCTTGGGTTGTACCGGGTCAGCAGCAGGTGTTGTTTCACAGCGGGCAGACCATTTTCCGCACGCAGTGACTTGGAATCGAGAATGCCGAGAATACGGTCAGAGTCACGGACTGAAGACACTTCCGGATTAGTCGTAATGATGGCTTCATCAGCATAGTAAAGCGCCATCAGAGCGCCGGTTTCGATGCCAGCAGGGGAGTCGCAGATAATAAAGTCGAATTCCATTGCCTTGAGTTCATCAAGTACGCGGCCAACACCTTCTTTGGTGAGAGCATCTTTATCACGTGTTTGAGAGGCAGGAAGAATAAAGAGGTTTTCGACTCGCTTGTCCTTGATAAGTGCCTGATGCAGGTTTGCTTCACCCTGAATAACGTTGACAAAGTCATAAACGACACGACGCTCGCAGCCCATAATCAAATCGAGGTTACGTAAGCCAATATCAAAATCGAGAACAGCAACTTTGTTGCCGGTCAGTGCAAGGCCGGTTGCGATAGCCGCACTGGTAGTGGTTTTACCGACGCCACCTTTACCAGAGGTTACAACGATAATTCTTGCCATGTATGTTTCCTTATTTCACGTTCTACAACGCGAGATGACTGATACGTAGCGTGTCTTCTTCCAATGACACGATAACTGGCTTACGTACAAACTCGCTGGGAATATTATCACTTAACCAATATTGTCCGGAGATAGAGACCAACTCGGCTTCAATGTCCTGACAAATAATTTGTGCTTCTGTCTGGCCGTTTGCCCCGGCAATTGCGCGGCCTCGCAGTACCCCGTAAATGTGGATACTGCCGTCGGCTATGACTTCAGCACCTGCACTGACATGGTTGAGTATCACCAGGTCCCGGTTTTTTGCATAAATCTGCTGACCGGAACGCACAGGATTACGCACTACCATTGCAGGAAGATTTTGAGGGGTTGATGGCGCAGCGCTTTTTGCTGCATTCATGATTGCCAGACCTTCGGCCAACGCTTTTTGACGCTGTGTGTCGTTATTACAACCGGTGACACCAACAATAACCATACCGTTAGAATTAATGCAGGTTTTCAGTTCGGCAAAGTCCAGTGATTCAGACACGTCAGAAATATCGACAACGACTGGTGCGTGTTTAAAAAATGAAGGGGCCTTTGCGACTTTATCCGACAATGTGGTTCCAAGTACATCGAGATCTGCGTTGTGTAATCTTAAAACGGAGAGGGTAAAACTACTGCCTTTTAGTTCGGCGGTTTTTGTCATGATGGAGATCCAGAAGGGAAAAATCGACCCTGAAAACGTTAGCACACTGAATATGGCATGGTATATTCTGAAACCGGAAGGGGCAAGCGATCCGGCAACTTATGACGGTTTTCTGACCGCATAAATTTGAACATGGAAAATATGTCATAGTTCGGGCATGTCAACATGAACAAATGGGATTATTTGCTGTCCCCTAAGATGGATATTTAAAGGTGTTGAAGAGCAATGTTTTGTGCAGTTTATCGCAGTCCTAAAAAAGAAGGGATGTACCTATATATACGTAATAAGGATGATTTTTCAGACGTTCCTGATGCATTATTGACCACATTTGGTAAGCCTCAGTTTGCACTGTTGGTGAATTTGGCAAAACGGGAAAAACTGGCGATTGTCGATATTGAAAAGGTTAAGGCCAGTTTGGAGCAGGATGGCTATTTTCTGCAGTTGCCTCCAGCACCTGATGCTGCACTTGCAAATATCAGGGATAAAAATACTAAGCTCTACTGACTGGTGACATATTAATGAGTGGCGATGTTTCCAATAATTAACAATTGTTGCCACTTGTGTTGATGAACAAGGAGTTTTAAACCCCCGATGAAATGTAAACATTTTGGGTATTTAGTGTTTCTGGTTGGCCTTACATCCTCCGGTCTTTCATATGCCGGAGATTCTTTTGATGAATATGTATCAGGAATTAGAAAGGAGGCGCAAGATAAAGGCATAAGTGAAAAAATCATCAACAGCGCATTTGCTGATATCGAATATCACAAGAAAGCAGTAGTAGCTGATAAGAATCAACCTGAAAAACGATTGACGCTTGATGACTATTTAGTCAAGGCCTTACCCGAATGGAAAATTAAGCGCGCACAGTCAATGTATGAAAAACACTATACCGAGCTCCAGCGCATCGGTGAATTATATGGTGTTCAGCCTAGGTTTATTGTGGCGCTTTGGGGAATAGAAAGTAATTTTGGCAGGTTGATGGGACGCTATAATGTCGTTGAAGCCCTCACTACTCTTGCCTACGAAGGGCGACGTGAAGCCTTTTTCAGGAATGAAGTTTTCTCTGCACTGACTATTCTTGAACAAGGGCACATCACCCCAGAAAAAATGAAAGGTTCATGGGCTGGGGCAATGGGGCAATGTCAGTTTATGCCCAGCTCCTACTTAAATTATGCCGCCGACGGTAATGGCGATGGTAAAAAGGATATTTGGGGCACAGAGTCTGATGTATTTGCCTCCGCTGCCAATTATCTGAAGAGCTTTGGTTGGGACGATACCTATACTTGGGGCCGTCAGGTAATGTTAACCAAACCTATCAATAACGCGTTGACTGGATTGGATAAAAATAAAGCAAAGTCATTGAAAGAATGGGAAACGCTGGGTGTTCGTCGGTTAGGAAATCGGGCATTACCTGATGTGGATATTCAAGCTTGGCTAATTCAACCAGATGATGGGAAAGGGCGGAGTTATTTAGTTTACAATAACTATCAAGTGCTAATGCGTTGGAACCGCTCACACTACTTTGCGTTAGCGGTCAGCCATCTGGCAGATAAACTGAAATAACAAAATCAAAGACATAAAAAAAGCCTCATAATGAGGCTTTTTTGCGCAAGGTGTTAATTACAGCAGGAAGTCATCAACTGACTGGCCGTTTTCAACAGCTTGTGCGATTGCTTTTGGCATACGGCCCTGACCGGTCCAAGTCTTTTCTTTACCGTCAAGATCTACGTACTTGTATTTAGCTGGACGAGCAGCACGCTTAGCTTTTGGCTTTGCGCCACCCAGAGCAGCCATCAATTCTTCAGGATCAATGCCGTCGTTAACCAGCATTTCGCGATATTTTTCCAGCTTCTCAAGACGCGCTTGTTCTTCAGCTTGTTTCTCTGATTCTTCTTCTTCACGCTCGCTAACTACAGTTTGCAGTTTCTGCAGCGCTTCTTGAAGTTGTTCCAGATCCAGTTCACGAGAAGCAGCACGAAGGCTACGAATGTTCAGCAATACTTTCAGGGCGTCAGACATCATCTTTATCCTGTTACTTTCAAATGGTATTAATATGAGTTGAATACTAGCAGACTTATTTTTATAGGCAATATCTAAAGGCTAAATTTATGTAAATATTTTAATCCGAGTTTAAAAAACATTTCGCAGCTCCCAATATATATTCATCAATATATATTGTATGGGTATTGAGGCAGGCCGGTATTATCCATTCTGTTTTTTGTTGCAACATACTTACAGATTCCCTTCCTATATTCAGCTAAGTTCAATCAGTAATTACATCGCACAGATTAGGAAATCGATGATTTTAAAGGTTATGGGTATTAATTCTGCTGATGATTTGTGGTTGATGTAGACCGAATGTCTATAAATCAACCTTTTTTCGGACTTTAACGTTGCAAAGTTGTATTTGATACGTAGAATGAACTCACCTTCGCGATGTAGAGGTTGCGCTATTTATCAGTAGCAGGTTGTAGGGTGATACCGACGATAACCTGTGAAAGGAACTGGCGCCGAAGTTGAATGCGGCTAATCAGGCGGTTCAGCTGGGGTTGTCCCGAACAGGGCCAACACTGCCATAGTATCTGTTTATTACACTATGGAGCGCTACTGTAGGGATAGGTATAGCCCTTCCGCTTGCCCAATTTCCACCTTCCGGTTCTGCAGTAGATCTCCAACCTAGATAGGGTTGAAATCGAGATCATGAGCATGTTAGCTGATTTTTCACAGTCTGCGGTGTCTTTACTACCGCCTATCGTTGCATTGGGAATGGCGATTATCAGCCGCCGAGTGTTGCTTTCTTTGGGCCTGGGTATTTTGCTAGGTGCAATTCTCCTCAATGATTTTTCACTGACAAATACCGCCAATTACGTATTCACTGCAGTAAGTGGTTTATTTTGGGAAGAAGGCGGAATCAACGCCGGCAACATGAGTATCCTGGCATTTCTTATTCTGCTGGGGATGACAACGGCATTGCTGACGCTCTCCGGTGGTACAGCAGCCTTTGCTGAGTGGGCACAAAAGCATATCCGCAGTAAGCGTGGTGCAAAACTGCTGGCAGCATTTCTGGTGTATTCATTTTTGTGGATGACTATTTCAACAGCCTGGCAGTGGGTTCAATTTCGCGTCCTGTTACCGACCGCTTCCATATTTCCCGTGCAAAGTTGGCTTATATTCTCGACTCCACTGCTGCGCCTATGTGCGTCATTATGCCGGCATCAAGCTGGGGGGCGTATATCATCACTGTTATCAGCGGTATTCTCGTTTCACACGGTATCACTGAATACACCCCGTTGGGCGCATTTATGACGCTGGTTCCTATGAACCTTTACGCCATCTTCGCGCTGCTTCTGGTTTTTGCTGTTGCATGGTTCCAGATGGATATAGACCGATGCGCCGTCACGAAATGCAGGCAGCGCATTGTGCCGAAGATAAAGATGCCATGACGCCATCTTTGGAAGATGAGCTGGAGATCAATGAAAGTGAACATGGCCGGGTGTCTGACCTTATTATGCCTATCGTCGTTCTCGTCGTAGCGACTATCGGCGCCATGATGTTTACCGGTTACCAGTCATTGGCCGAGGCCGGCAAACCATTTGATGTGCTGGGTGCGTTTGAGAACACCGTCGTGGGCACCTCACTTTGTTATGGTGGTCTGATTGGCCTTGTGTCTGCACTTTACACCGTGCTTCGCCAGCGTCTTCCTGCATCAGATATTTCCAACACCTTGTGGATCGGTGCCAAGTCCATGTTCGGCGCGATTCTCATTCTGTTGTTTGCTTGGACGATTGGCGGCATTATCGGAGACATGAAAACTGGTCAGTACCTGTCCCATATGGCTCAGGCTGCGGATGTGAACCCGCACTACCTGCCTGCGATTCTCTTTACGATCTCCGCAGTGATGGCGTTTTCTACCGGTACATCCTGGGGAACGTTTGGAATTATGTTGCCGATTGCCGGCGATATGGCTGCTGCAACGGAAATTGCCCTGATTCTTCCAATGCTGGGTGCTGTACTTGCCGGAGCGGTATTCGGTGACCATTGCTCTCCGATTTCAGACACGACCATCCTGTCTTCAACGGGGGCGCGTTGCAGCCACATTGACCATGTATCCACACAGTTGCCTTATGCGCTGGCCGGTGCCGTTATTTCGGCGGTTGGTTATCTGGTTATTGGTCTGACTGAATCTTTGCTGATGGGCTTTATGGCGGCATTTGTTATGTTTATCGCGGTAATTCTGAGTTTTATGTGGTTGTCCCGCCGACCAAGTAAGCAGATTCAAAGCGCTTGATTAACCCGCTAAAACCTGTTTTTCCTTTGCCCCGTCTCTGAGCGGGGCATTTTCTTTCTTGAATTCCCTTCTGGTTTTTGTAGGATTCTGGACAGTTATTTCTAAAAGGGGTGCCAGATGGCCCAGCTGTACTTTTATTACTCTGCGATGAATGCAGGTAAATCAACGACCTTGCTCCAATCAGCTTTCAACTACGAAGAACGTGGGATGAAACCGCTGATTTTTACCGCAGCTATTGATGATCGCTACGGAAAAGGAAAAGTCAGTTCACGAATCGGTCTTTCTGCAGAAGCACATCTCTTTACGCCGGAATCTGATCTGTTTGCCCAAATATCTGATTTGCACCAGACCGAAAAAGCACATTGTGTCATGGTTGATGAGTGCCAGTTTCTCAATAAAGAACAGGTTTACCAACTCAGTGAAGTCGTAGATAAACTGCATATTCCAGTGCTGTGTTACGGTTTACGCACTGACTTTCTGGGTGAACTTTTCCCTGGTTCAAGATACCTTCTGGCGTGGGCAGACAAACTTATTGAATTAAAAACAATCTGTCACTGTGGCCGTAAAGCCAACATGGTTATTCGAACTGATGAGCATGGGAATGCAATAGCAGACGGTGATCAGGTGGTTATTGGCGGAAATGATCGCTACGTTTCTGTTTGCCGCACGCATTACAAAGAAGCGCTTGGGAAATAATTTCAACCGGGTGCTGTGAACAATAAAGCCGAAGTTTGGAACTTCGGCTTTTTATTTGCGAGTTATCAATGGCGAGGTGTAAGTTTGAGTGCTGGAGCGGTGTGTTGTTTCGGTTTTCCCACCACTCATAACTCGATTTATAACTATGCTTTCGGTGTATGCCTTTCCTTCAGTTTGCCAATCACATCGTCCAGAGACAGGTCTTGGTCCTGCAGTAACACCAGCAAGTGATAAATCAAGTCGGCAGACTCGCTGATTACCTCCTCCTTGTCGCCCGCTGTCGCTGCGAGCGCAACTTCGACGCCTTCTTCACCAACCTTCTGCGCGATGCGCTTAGTGCCTTTAGCGTAAAGCCGGGCAGTGTAGGAGCTGTCTGGATCGGCTGTTTTCCTGCTTGCCAGCAATTGTTCCAATTGATGAAGAAACACCAGTGAGGCCTCAGGCTGGGTATCTCCGTCAAAACAGGTGGTGGTACCCAAGTGACAGGTTGGGCCGATGGGGTTAGCTTTGACAAGGAGGGTATCGTTGTCGCAATCGAGTGCGATATTGCTGAGTTGCAGGACATTTCCGGACGTCTCCCCCTTTGTCCAAAGTCGGCCTTTGGTGCGTGAAAAGAAAGTGACGTGTTCTGTTTCGAGGGTTTTAGCCAGCGCGTCCTGGTTCATGTAACCAAGCATCAGAACCTGGCCGCTGCTGCTGTCTTGGACCACCGCAGGCACGAGTCCGCCTGTTTTTTCCCAATCAATACGTTCTGCCAGACTCATAGGCGGATCTCCACATTCTGTTCTTTAAGGTACTGTTTAAGTTCGCCAATATTGATGATTTGCTTGTGAAAGACCGAAGCCGCGAGAGCGCCGTCTACATTGGCTTTCTGGAAAGCATCAGCAAAGTGGACCATTTCACCGGCACCGCCGGATGCTATGAGTGGTACCCGACACTCTGCGCGTACCATGTTGAGTTGGTCCAGGTCATAACCGTTGCGGACGCCGTCCTGGTTCATCATATTCAGCACGATTTCTCCGGCACCACGGGCCTGGACTTCTTTCACCCAATCTACTGTTTCCCATCGGGTGGCTTTGGTTCTGGCTTCATCACCAGTGAACTGGTAAACCTGATACTTGCCGGTGTCTTTGTCGTAGTAAGAGTCGATACCAACAACAATGCACTGGACGCCAAACCTTTCCGCCAGTTGGGTAATCAGTGCAGGGTCGGCGAGGGCGGGGGAGTTGATGGAGATCTTGTCCGCGCCGAATTCCAGAATGCGTTGCGCATCTTCTGCGGTTTTAATACCACCAGCTACACAAAATGGAATGTCGATGACCTCTGCCACACGCTGTACCCAGCTTTTGTCTACCACCCGGCCATCACTGGACGCGGTGATATCGTAGAATACCAACTCATCGGCACCTTCTTCGGCATAACGTTTAGCCAGTGGCACAATATCACCGATGATTTCATGGTTCCGGAACTGGACGCCTTTTACCACCTGTCCGTCACGGACATCCAGGCAGGGAATTATCCTTCTTGCCAGCATTCGAATGCCTCCTTAGCGGTAAATTTTCCGTCCAGCAGAGCGCGGCCAACTATGACTCCGGCAACACCGGTTCCTTTTAACGCCTCAATATCGGCGAGACTGCCGATGCCACCGGATGACTGAAAGTCCACCTCCGGATAGTCGCTGCAAAGGTCGATGTAGAGCTCAACGTTGGAGCCTGCAAGCGTGCCGTCGCGGGAGATATCCGTACACAAAACGTGCTTGAGGCCAACGGTCAGGAAATCATCCAGCAGGGCTTCAATGGTGACACCGGAGTCTTCCTGCCAGCCAGAAACGGCAACATTACGACGACCGTTTTCATCAATGTTGATATCCAACGCGAGAACGATGCGCTCCGGGCCGAATTTTTCCATCCATCCTTTAACGGTTTCGGGTTGTTTAACAGCGGTGGAACCTACGACCACTCGGGCTGCACCGGCTTCAAGTAAATCCGATACGTCTTTTTCAGTGCGAACACCGCCGCCGATTTGTACCTGCGCCGGCGTGGAGTTTATCAGGCGATTGATAAGGCCGAGCTGCCGGGCATTGGTATCCTTTGCACCGGTAAGGTCAACGAGGTGCAGCCAGTTGGCACCGGCCTCGTGGTAAACAGCATACTGCTCTGCTGCATCGACTTTATATTCTGTGACCTGCCCGTAGTCTCCCTGAAAAAGGCGGACTACCTGGCCGTCAATGAGATCGAGTGCTGGAATGATCATGCGTGTCCCTACATCTCCAGAAAGTTCTTAATCAGTTGTGCGCCGGCTTTGCTTGAGCGTTCCGGGTGGAACTGCACGCCGTAATAGTTACCATTTTGTACAGCGGCACTAAATGGTTTGCCGTAATCGCAGGCGGCGATGGTGTAATCCCCGGTTGGCATGGCATAACTGTGTACGAAGTAAAAATGGCTGCCTGCCGGTATATCTTTAAACAGAGGATGATTATCTTCAGGAATCACCTGGTTCCATCCCATATGAGGCAGGGGAAGCTCACCGGTTTCCATCAGGCGGGTGGCTGCAGGTACGTGACCGAGGCAGGAAATCAGGCCTTTGCCTTCTGCAGAGTCCTGTCCCAGCAGTTGCATACCCAAACAGATACCGAGCACCGGCTTGTCAATTTGCTTTACCAGTTCAACCAGATCGCGTTCACGCAGGTTTTTCATCGCCTCGGTCGCGGTACCGACGCCGGGCAGGAAAAGCTTGTCTGCGGCCAGCACCACATCCGGGTCGCAGCTTACAGTGACCGGGTAGCCCAAACGCTCGACGGCAAAACGCAGCGACGAGACGTTGGCACAGCCGGTATCAATAATCACGATCTTATCCATCACAGCACTCCTTTACTGCTCGGCAGTTCGTTCCCCTGTACCTGAATGGCCTGACGAAGGGTACGGCCAAAGGCTTTAAACAGGCTTTCTACAACGTGGTGGGCGTTTTCACCGGTTGAAGAGAGGTGCAGGGTACACGCGAGGGTATCTGTCAGGGAGCGGAAAAAATGCTCGACCATTTCAGTAGAAAGCTCACCGACCTTGTCACGGTCAAATGTTGCTTCAAATTTCATAAATGGACGGCCGGAAAGGTCGAGTGCGCATTGTGCAAGGCACTCGTCCATCGGCAGACTGAAACCAAACCGCCCGATTCCACGTTTGTCACCGAGCGCTTCACGAAGGGCTTGTCCTAAGGCCAGAGCAGTGTCTTCAACAGTGTGGTGATCATCGATATGAAGGTCACCTTTCACGCTGAGTTGCATCTGGAAACCACCGTGGGTGGCGATTTGATCCAGCATATGGTCGAAAAAGCCGATACCGGTGCTGATGTTGTTCCCACCTGATTCATCGAGATTTACGCGCACCTGGATGTCGGTTTCTTTGGTTTTACGGCAGACTTCTGCAATGCGGGGCTGAGTGGTCAGTTCCTTGACGATAGCCTGCCAGCCGAGCTCTGCGCGGTTGTACAGGATACCTTCGACGGCCATGTTTTCTGCCAGCTGGAGATCGGTTTTGCGGTCGCCAATCACGAAGGATTTTGTGAAATCAACTCGCCCTTGCTGAAGGTAAGGTTTAACCAGCCCCAACTTGGGTTTACGGCAACTGCAGTTATCTTCCTCGAAGTGGGGGCAGATAAGTACATTGTCGAACTTGATGCCCTGGCTCTCGAAGATCTCCATCATCATATTATGAGGCGCATCGAAATCCGGTTGTGGATAGCTGGTAGTGCCGAGACCGTCCTGGTTAGTTACCATAACCAGTTTGTATCCTGCCTGCTGGAGCTCCAGCAACGCTGGGATGACAAAAGGTTCGAGCTTTAATTTATCCAGCCTGTCGACCTGAAAATCAATCGGCGGTTCTTCAATCAGGGTCCCGTCCCGGTCAATAAAAAGAATCTTTTCCTGGCTCACATCTACATCCTTATAGGCTTTTAATTACGCCAGTTGCTGGCGAATAAAGGCTAATGTCTTTTCACACTCTTCGCGGTTACCTACAGAAATGCGTATGCAACCATCAATAGGTGATTTTCTGAGAATAATGCCGTTGTCCCAAAGCTTGGCAAACAGGCCCTGGGCATCAGGGAACCGCACCAGAAGGTAATTCCCGTACCCGTCATAGACCGTCACCCCGTTCAGCATACCAAGACCGGCCTGGAGGTAAGCGCGGTTGGCGTTAAGGTCGAGAAGCTGGCATTTCATTCTGGCAAGGCCTTGCTCCGACAGTGCCTGGCAGGCGATTTCTGTCACAGGCACCGGAACCGGGTACGGGGCAATCACTTTAAGCATCAGCTCGATAATCTGATTATTTGCAAGAGTGAAGCCACAACGCAGACCTGCCAGCGCAAATGCTTTGGAGAGGGTGCGCAGGATAGCCAGGTTGGGGTATCGGCTCAGAAGACCAACAACGGACTCGTCCATGCAAAAATCAATGTAGGCTTCGTCTACCACAACAATAGCTTTACCTGCCGTCATCTCAAGCAACGCCTCGATGTCTGAGCGCTTGAGGATGTTTCCGGTCGGGTTATTGGGGCTGCAGACAAATACCAGCTTTACACCGTCGAGCTGCTTGCGAATGGATTCAAGATCCAACTGCCATTCGGAGGTTGAAGGTACGACAACGCGTTCAACTCCGGTGGTTTCAGCACTGATGGCATACATGCCATAGGTTGGTGGGCAGAACATGATTTTATCTTCACCCGGTTCGCAAAATGTGCGAATAAGCAGCTCAATACTTTCATCTGCACCGCGGGAGGTCAGAACTTGCTCGGTTTTAACACTGGCATAGCTGGCATAAGCCTGAATCAGTGCATCCGGCTGGCAACTGCTGTAACGGTTGAGCCCCCGGCCTGAAACTTTGTATTCATTGTCAAAAGGCGATTCGTTGGCGTTGAGCATACATCACCACAGCCGCCAAGGAGACGAGCCGACTGATAGGGGGTCAGAGCCTGGACATCTTTACGGGCTAAGCGCATCAAATCCATATTAGTTTTCCTCGTTAAGCTTACTGACCCGGATTGTGACGGCATTTCTGTGTGCGTCCAGTCCTTCTGCGTTTGCCATCGCTACGACGGTTGGAGCCAAAGCTAATAATCCCTCTGGCGACAGTTCCTGCACGGTCATGCGTTTAGAAAAGTCAGCAAGGCCCAGGCTTGAATAGGTGCGCGTATATCCATATGTCGGGAGTACGTGGTTGGTGCCGGATGCGTAGTCACCGACTGATTCCGGAGAGTAATGCCCGAGGAATACAGAGCCTGCGTTATCCAGTAGCGGCAACATTTCCCTGGGGTTACGGGTTTGGACAATAAGGTGTTCCGGACCGTAATAGTTGGAAATGGTGACACACTGGGTAAGGCTTTCCGCCACGATCAAAAGGCTTGAGCCCAGCGCTTTTTCGGCAATCTCGGAGCGGGAGAGTTGGTCCAGTTGCACCTGGATGGCATCGGCGACCAATTCAGCCAGCACGGCAGAAGGCGTGACCAATACAACCTGTGAATCCGGCCCGTGCTCAGCCTGACTCAAAAGGTCGGCAGCGATAAAATCAGCATCAGCCGAGTCATCGGCGATCACCAATACTTCAGACGGACCGGCGGGCATGTCAATTGCGGCACCGGAGAAATCATTGCTCACCTGGCGTTTGGCTTCCGTAACATAGGCGTTACCTGGGCCAAAAATTTTGTCCACTTTGGTGACGGTTTCTGTACCGTAGGCCATGGCGGCGACTGCTTGCGCTCCACCCGCATTGTAAACCTCATCAATGCCGCACAGTTTTGCGACATAGAGAATTTCATCTGCGATGGGTGGCGGTGAGCACAATACCACATTGCGGCAACCTGCGATTTGAGCCGGTACGCCGAGCATCAGTACGGTTGACGGCAATGGCGCGCTGCCACCCGGGATATAGAGCCCGACTGAGCGGATAGGGCGAGTCGTCTGCTCACACATCACGCCGGGCATGGTTTCTACCTTAACCGGTTGGGGTTTCTGCGCTTTGTGGAAGGTGGCGATATTGGTGTACGCCTGATTCAGTGCCGCTTTGAGTTCGTCTGATAAACGTTCGCTGGCTGCATCAATGTCTTCCTGGCTGACGCGAATCGTAGCCGGGCGAATGCGGTCAAATTTTTCGGTCAGATCCAAAAGTGCATCGTCGCCGCGATCCCTGATATCTTTGATAACACCAGATACAGCGGCAGTAATGCTTTCGCCGGACGAAATTGCCGGGCGTTGCAGCAGGCTTTCTTGTTGGGCACTGCTTAATGAGGACCAAACAACGGTTTTCATTGCCTTACTCCATCATTTTCTCAATTGGCAGCACCAGGATAGAGCTGGCACCCAGGGACTTCAGTTTTTCCATGGTTTCCCAGAACAGGTTTTCTGAACTCACCATGTGCAGGGCTACGCGGTTTTTGTCGTGGGCAAGCGGAAGAATGGTTGGATCTTCGGCACCCGGCAGAAGGGAAACAATTTGTTCCAGAGTATCTGTCGGGGCGTGCAGCATGATGTACTTGGATTCTCGGGCCTGGATGACGCCTGAATGCGGGTTAACAGACGGTCAATCAGTTCAGACTTTTCTGCTTCAAACTCTCCGTCACGTTGGATGAGCGCCGCTTTTGAACGGAAAATCACTTCAGATTCTTTCAGGCCGTTGGCTTCTAAGGTTGCACCGGTAGAAACCAAATCGCAGATGGCATCAGCAAGGCCTGCACGAGGTGCGACTTCCACAGAGCCGGTAAGCATACAAGTGCTGAAGTTAATGCCTTTTTCATCAAAGTAACGCTTGAGCAGGTTAGGGTAGGTGGTAGCGATACGCTTGCCTTCGAAATCCTCTGGCCCGCGGTAATCCTCATCTTTGTCGATAGCAATGGAGAGGCGACATCCGCCGAAATCGAGGCGGCGAAGCGATTTGAATGCATTCGGATTGCCGGCGGCTGCCCGCTCGAGGCGCTCTTCTTCCAAAACGTTTTCGCCAACCACCCCCAGGTCAACGACACCATCCATTACCAGGCCTGGGATGTCGTCATCGCGCACTAACAGAAGGTCGATGGGCATATTCTCTGAATGAACGATAAGGCGACCGCCGTTGACGTTGAATTTCACCCCGCAGCGCTTGAGGAGCTCGTAACATTCTGTCGCCAGTCGGCCTTTTTTCTGCATGGCGATACGAAGTCGTTGTGTTTGAACTGTCTGCATAATTTTTCCCTGTCCTAAAATCAAAAAACCCCCGGAAGTTGGCTCTTCCGAGGGTCTGTGTTCCATTTTGACTAATGACCGCTGGAAGAGCTTCTTGTTAGCCTTCCAGGTAAAACCATACCTCCCGAAAGACTACTCAGGATGATGGTGGTGATGGTGAATGGTCATTAGCGAAATATACATAGAAATTCTTTTCGACTCTGTTTGTCTGATAGCGATCACACTAACAAAATGATGAGATATTGCAACACTCTTTTTAAGGAAAAATAAAAACTTTCACTAAATTGAATGCTAACCCGTAGAAAAAGTCACATCTCACTCGCCCGGGTCGTGCTACAAGCAAGCAAAAAAAGGTCCGAACCTCGGTCAGGGTAATACATGTGTTGCAAAGGGCCGGACCAGAAAAAGCGGGGGGGACAGGGCAAGGGGCTGTTAAAAAGCTCAGATGTATATGTCCAAGATTTGCTTGGGATTTTTCTTTCGCTTTTTCTCGTCCTGTACCGGTTGTTGTTCTTCCTGATCCGGCGAAACTTGTGCTTTACGCTGGTCAGGCCGGGCTTTGTTTTCAGCTCGCCATGGCCTGACCAGAGTAGGTTTGTTTTCGTCCACTTTCATGGTCGTTCCTCCACCATTGATATGAATAATCTATCGGCGGCGGAGGTTAAATCTTGAACGATTTAAGTTAGTGGACGTTGTTGGCGTGACGTATAAACGACAACAGCCACTTTGTTACCAGGTTTCCGTCTATTTCTTCGCTGAGGGAGTGTATGCCCGTTTCAACGATTTCAGCGGGTATGATGTTCCGGCGAACATTCATCAGGTCCCTGGAGTACTGTTTACAAAATTCAGGGTGTCCCTGAATGCCGAGCATGGTTGCGCCAATTTGCATCATTGCTGTCGGGCAGAACGCACTCCCGGCAAGAACATCAGCACCTTCTGGCAAAGATGAAATCTGATCCTTGTGGCTGACAAGCAACTTGATGTCATGTTTTTCCGGCTGCATCCAGGGCTGCGTTTTAAATACATGTGCGGCATGTACCCCCACTCCCCAGCCAACCGGTGCCAGTGTGACTTCCCCACCCAGAGCCCTTGCAAGCATCTGGTGACCGAAGCAAATTCCCACATAAGGAACAGATTCCGCCTTCAACTGCCTGACAAACTGCTCGAGTTGCCGTATCCACGGAAAGTCATCATTGACGCCATATTTGCTGCCTGACGTAATGTAACCTTGGCATTCATCCGGGTGTGTTGGTAACTCACCGTCGATAACGCGATAAAACGCCAATTCACATTCGGGGTCAACGCGCCCGAAATGTTCAGTAAACATGACCTCATAGCTTTTGTGGACGTCCTGCAGCAAAGGGTTTACGTCATCGCATATGAGTATTCCAATTCTCATACCTTTCCCCCTCACTGAGAGAGTTTCCCTTCAACAGAATGGATGAAGATCTGGCTGTATTCTGTGGCTGAGAAACGAATTGGGTTAGTGCCGGCAGTGGGATCAACCTCTGCCATTTTGCCCACACGATCCACGTCGTCGCTGGGAATACCGATTTCAGCAAGCGTGTGTGGAATGCCAAGCGACGTGCGCAGATCCAGAACCCAGTTCAGAACGCTGTCAAAATCGGGGTTTTCCATCCCAAGATATTGCCCCAGCGCCGCCATCTTCCCGGATATTTCTTCTTTGTTGGCTTCCATCACATATGGCATAAGGATGGCGTTCAACAGGCCATGGTGCTTGTCATAGAGACCACCGAGGGTATGTGCCAGTGCATGCATTCCCCCCAAACCTTTTTGGAAAGCCGTGGCTCCCATGGACGAGGCGACCAGTAGTTGCGTCCGGGCTTCGATGTTTCGACCGTCGCTGTATGCGACAGGCAGAAAGTCCCGGATCAGGCGGATCCCTTCCATGGCAATGCCGTCCGCCATTGGGTGGTAACCCGGTGCGCAAAGTGCTTCCAGGTTATGTGACAGGGCATCCATCCCGGTTGCCGCAGTAATGTGTGGTGGCAACCCGGTTGTGACTTCCGGGTCCAGCAATACCTGCACCGGCAGCATCTGCGGATGGAAAATGATCTTCTTACTGTGGTTAGATGCATCAGTAATGACCGATGCCCGGCCGACTTCTGACCCGGTACCGGCTGTGGTTGGAATGGCAATTACCGGTGCGATAGCGCTTGGGTCAGCGCGAGTCCAGTTATCGCCGATATCTTCGAAATCCCAGACCGGACGGGTCTGCCCGGCACAAAGAGCGATCGCTTTGGCTGCATCCAGGCTCGAGCCACCACCGAATGCAATAACGCCATCGTGGTTTCCGGCATTGTATGCCCGAATGCCGGCTTCGACATTTTCGCCCGTTGGGTTGCCCTGAACCTCACTGAAGACAACGACATCTACTCCCTGCTTTTTACAGTTTTCCACTGCGTCTACGACCATTGGCAGCGTAGCCAGCCCGGGGTCGGTGACAGAAGAGGTTTTGACATTCCAAGTGCTTCACAGTGGGATGGAAGTTCTTTCAGACATCCTTTCCCGGCAGTGATCGCAGTCGGGTAATTCCATTTGCCTGCTAACATGGGTTCCTCCTCAAGGATGCTTGATATGATAAGACTTAGGACGCGTCAGCATCTCAAAGCCAATTGATGAGAGGGTACAACCGCGGCCGGATTGTTTGACACCTGTCCAGGCAAGCGCTGGGTCAAGGTAATCACAGCGGTTGAGGAAGAAAGTGCCTGTTTCCACTTTTTGGCCGAGTTCAACACCTTTTGCCATGTCTTTGGTGAAGATACTGGCAGTAAGGCCAAAATCACTGTCGTTCATCAATCCAATGGCTTCTTCATCGGAGGAGACTTTCTGGATACCTACAACCGGTCCAAAGCTTTCTTCCGTCATCACCCGCATGGTGTGATCAACATTGGTCAGAATTTGCGGTGCCAGATAAGGGGTACCTTTGCGGCTTGCCGGGAACAGGTTCTCATCAATGTGGGCAACCGCTCCGCCTGCGACGGCTTCTTCAATCTGCCCGCGGACGAAATCCGCTGCAGCTGTTCGGACAACCGGGCCCATGGTGGTTTCCGGGGCATCCGGGCTGCCGAGTTTATACTGCTTCGTCAATGCGACTGCTTTTTCCACGAACTGGTTATGAAGGCTTTCATGCACATAGATTCGCTCGATGCCACAACATGATTGACCAGAGTTAAAGAACGCGCCGTCTACCAGGGTTTCTACCGCGTTATCCAGATCCGCGTCAGCCCTGACGTATGACGGGTCTTTCCCGCCGAGTTCAAGCCCGACACCGATAAACCGACCAGCTGCGTTACGCTCAACCATGGCACCAGCCGGCACAGAACCGGTAAATGCGACATAGTTGACTTGCTCATCGCGAATTAATGCTTCAGTATCTTCATGACTGATGTGAAGGAACTGGAAGACCCCTTCCGGTAAACCTGCCGCACTGAACGCATCAAAAAAACGTTCTGCACAGAGTGGAGTCTGGGCTGAGTGTTTTAAGATGACACAGTTTCCGGCCAGCAATGATGGGATAATCGCGTTTATTGCTGTCATATACGGGAAATTCCATGGGGCGATGACCAAAACGTTCCCCACGGGTTCCCGGGTAATATATCGAGTGAACCCTTCTTTTTCGGGCAACTCGATAGGGGCGAGTGCTTCATCGGCAATACTGATCATGTATTGTCCGCGTTCAGCAACCCCGTTCACTTCTCCCCCAGAATAGGCAATCGGCCGGCCCATCATCCAGGTCAACTCTTCGGCAATTTGTTCCTTTTTGGCAACAAACGCTTCGATAGCTGCAGAACATATCGCCTTACGTTCATCCAGCGATGTTGCGCGCCACTTGGCTTGTGCACTTGTGGCATTGGCCAGGATCTGTTGTATTTCTTTTTTATTCGCCAGTTCCAGGCTGACATAGACGGAACCGTCAACGGGCGAAATGGTGTTCTGCATAACCGTGTTTTTGGTAGACATCTGTTATGGCTCCAAATCAAATGATTTCGAAGTAGCGGTCCAGCTCCCAGCTGGTAACGGCCTTACGGAATTCGCGTTCTTCCCACTCGCGGGAGGCGGCAAAGTGCTCAACAAAAGCATCCCCGAATACTTCGCGCGCATGTTGCGACTGGCGAAGGCGTTGAGCCGCTTCCCACAAGGTTGGTGGCAGGCTGAGTTCATTCGGGTGTTTCATTTCGTAAGCATTGCCTTCTACAGGTTCGCCGGGCTCCCATTCGTTGAGGATGCCGCAAAGGCCTGAGCCCAGTGCCGCCGCTAGAGCTAAATAGGGGTTGGCATCTGCTGCGCCAATACGGTATTCAACACGCTGGCTCTTTTCTGAACCCGGGATTACGCGCAGGGATACCGTGCGGTTTTCAACACCCCAGGTAGCATGGGTGGGAGCCCAGAAGCCCGGGATCATCCGGCGGTAAGCTTGATCGTCGGTGCCACCATCGCCAGCACTTCTGGCATCATACGCTGCAGGCCAGCAACAAAATGGCGCTGGATTTTGCTCATGTTATGAGGCTGAGACGGGTCGTGGAACGCTGTGCTGCCGTCTTTGTTGCGCAGGGAAATATGGATATGTCCGCTTTGGCCGGGGTAGTCGTTACTCCACTTGGCCATAAAGGTTGCCATCAGATCATTTCGTTGTGCCAGTACCTTGGTAAAGGTCTTGAACAGGGCGCCTTTGTCGGCGGCGCTTAGTGCATCATCTACAGCGAGTGCTGCTTCAACGACACCCGGTCCGGTTTCGGTGTGGATCCCTTCAATCGGGAAATCCATCTCCTCACTCATGTCGAGGAGTTTCTGATAAAGCCCTGAGTGGACAGAGTTGCGAATCATCGAATATCCGAACCAGTCCGGCGTGATAGGGTCAAGGTTGCGGAAACCTTTCTCACGGACACTTTTAGGGGTTTCATTAAAGACAAAAAATTCGTATTCGAGGGCGGCGAAGGCATCAAAGCCAAGTTCATCAAATTTTTTCAGTACGCGGCGAAGAGCACCTCGAGGGCAAACCGTCTCGGCCTCACCGGTGAATTCAGCAATAAACAGCAACATACCGTCTTCTTCAAGAACGTCACGGCAGGTGTCCGGAAGGATTCGGCACGGGGCATCGGGGTAGCCGGTGTGCCAGCCGGTAAACTCGGCGTTGTCGTAAAGCTGGTCTTTCGAATCCCAGCCAAGTACAACATCACAGAAAGCAAAACCACTGTCTAAGGACGAGAAAAATTTGTCTTTCGACATATACTTGCCACGCATGATGCCGTCGTTGTCAAACAGGCCAACCTTGATGTGGCTCAGTCCTCGTTCGGTCACAATGCGCTTGGCGTCTTCAATCGTCTTGACTTCCCTGGCGTCCATGATTGCGCTCCATTTCTCAAGTAGGGGGCCGGAAATCCGGGCCTAAAGTTCAGTAATAAGGGGCAGTGCATGCTGCCCCGTTTGTTCTGTTACTTCTTTATGTTTTTCAGCGGTATCGTTAGCTGTAGCGGTACGGCTTACCGGCTTTTTGCATATCCGCGTTGTACTTTTTGAAGATCTCTACCACTTTTTTCGCTCTAGGACTGGTTTCGGCAATTTCATCCCAGAACTTGAACGCTTCATTTTCAACCTGCGCCCATTCCGCATCAGGAATGGTGGTCAGCTCCAGCTTGGTACCTTCCACGCGCAGTTTGGCTTCTCCTCCCCAATACCAGTGCTGTCGGTAGTAGTGGGAGCTGTCCATACAGAGCTGGAATAAGGTCTTAAGGTGCGGAGGCAGGGCATCCCAACGTTCTGAGTTCGCAAAGAACGAGCCACACCAAGCGCCGGAAATGTTGTTGGTGAGGAAGTACTTGGTCACGTCTGCCCAGCCTACGGTGTAGTCTTCGGTGATGCCGGACCACGCGATTCCGTCAAGTTCACCCGTCTGCATGGCAACTTCCACATCTTCCCATGGCAGGGTGACAGGAATAACACCGAAACGGGACAGGAAACGGCCAGCTGTCGGGAAGGTAAACACTCGCTTACCCTTCAGGTCAGCAACGCTGTTGATTGGATCTACAGTTGCGAAGTGGCATGGATCCCACGCACCGGCGCTCAGCCAGGTCACACCTTCAACTTCGTCGTACGCCTCTTTCCAGATATCAGCCAGGCCATACTGGTTAAACAGTACCGGTACATCGAGGCTGTAACGGGTGGCAAACGGGAAGTAGCCGCCGAAAACTGATACGTCTACAGGTGCGGCGATAGAGTCATCGTCGGACTGCACTGCATCAATGGTGCCGCGCTGCATGGCGCGGAACAGCTCACCGGTCGGAACCAGTTGGTCTGCATAATAGAGTTCAATTACCATTTCGCCGTTTGCGGCGGCGTTAAACGCATCAATAGCCGGCTTGATAACGTGCTCAGCCAGTGCCGGGCCTGCATAGGTTTGCAGGCGCCACTTGATTGGCGTTTTTGATGTCGCAATGGCAGGTGCTCCGACAACAGCGGTGGCACCGGCAACGGAAGCGGCTCCTGCTTTTTTTAGGAAATCGCGTCTGCTGGTCATCTTACTTTCCTCCTTGGAGTGTTCGTGTCATTGACCGGTATCCCTGGGACCCGGAAACGCTTTTGCTTTACCTATGTAGCTTCATTTTTTCATTTATCGACCGTAGTGGTATTCAGGTAACCACAACGCCAATTGCGGGAAGGCCATGACCAGAATCAGTCCAAATACCATGATGCAAACGAACGGAATGATTGAGGTGTAGATGTCCTTCAATGTGACTTCTGGCGGGGCCATTGCCCGCATCAGGAACAGGTTGTAGCCGAATGGTGGAGTCATGTAGGCGATCTGGCAGGTAATGGTGTAGAGCACACCGTACCAGAGCAGATCAAAGCCTAATGCCTTGACCAACGGCACGAACAGCGGTGCGACGATGACCAGCATGGCGGTATCATCAAGGAAGGTCCCCATGATGAGATAAGAAAGCTGCATCAGAATCAGGATCTCCCACGGGGACAGACCCAGGCGGTCAACAAAGAAGGCCTCAATGGCTTTTACTGCACCAATGCCGTCGAAGACTGCACCGAAACAGAGTGCGGCGAGAATAATCCACATAAACATACAGCTGATGGCGAGCGTCTTGCGCAACGTTTCTTCCATCACCTTTTTATTCAGGCGGCGTTTGGCGATTGCTGCAAGGGTCGCTGCGAGCGCACCAACGGCTGAACTTTCTACCAGACTGGTGACACCGGTCAGGAACAGGCCGGTCATTGAAACGAAGATAAGAAGTGGCGTAATACCGGCGCGCAGCAGTAACAGCTTTTCCTTGAGCGGGACATTGCGCTCTTCTGGAGGCAGTGCCGGGCCAAGGGAGGGCTGCAACTTACAGCGAACTACAATATATACAATAAACAGGGTTGCCATCAGAAGGCCGGGGAATACACCTGCAAGCCAGAGCTGGCCAACGGGCTGACGTGCAATCATGCCGTACAGCACCAGAACCACGCTTGGCGGAACCAATATCCCCAAGGAACTGCCGGCCTGTATAACCCCGGTCACCATGATCTTGTCATAACCCCGGCGTAAAAGTTCCGGCAGGGCAATGGTTGCGCCTATCGCCATTCCGGCGACACTGAGCCCGTTCATGGCTGAAACCACAACCATCAGGAAGATAGTGCCAATCGCCAGACCACCGTTAAGTGGGCCCATCCAGACATGGAACATCTTGTAGAGATCTTCCGCGATGCCGGATTCCGACAGCATGTAACCCATGTAAATAAACAGTGGGAGTGTCAGAAGCGGATACCACTTCATCAGTTTCATACCGGCACTGAAAGCAATCTCAGAGCCACCGTCTCCCCAGAGTAAAAGTGCTGCAATAACAGCGACAGAACCGATAGCGGCAAATACACGTTGGCCCGTCAATAGCATCAACATCATGGATGCAAACATCAGCAGGGCAATCAATTCATAACTCATCAAACATCTCCTGCTTCTTCGTTTTCTTTGGTTGTAGGATTGATGGTTTTCCCGGATTTCAGGAAGGCGATATCACGCAGCAGTGCCGCGGTTGCCTGGAGCAACATCATGAAAATGCTGATACACATCAGAATTTTGATGGGGGCCATATAAGGCCGCCAGGCAGAGTAGCTACGCTCCCCGTACTGGAGGGCGTAATCCGTGCTGGAGATACCGCCGTAAAGCAGGATGATGAGATAAAGAATCAGGAACAGGACGGTGAAGGAGTCTATCCATGCACGTTTGCGGTGTGACCACTCACCGTAAAGCAGGTCCATGCGGACATGGGCATTTAACTGCATCGAGTACGGTCCGCCCATCATGTAGAACGCGACCATGACAAACTGGGCCATTTCCAGTGTCCACAATGTAGGCAGAAAAAACGTCTTTGTGATAGAGGAATAGAGAAGTATCCCCATCATCACAAACACGAGGTACATGGCAAAACGGCCCATCTTCCGGTTGACCGCTTCAACCACAATCACGTACCGCCATAAAAAACGTGGCAGACACAAAATCGGGTCATCGGTTTTAGGTAACTGCATTTTCCTCTTCCCTGATATCAGCTCTGTTTCCTTCCCTGAGGAACAGCTTGCTTGTTGTTCTAATGTTGCATATAAGTTAATCGAAATCAGATGTATCAATAATTACAGGAATCAAAATTCTGTCAAGAATTTTACAAAACAAATTTTTCCCGTTTTTGAAGCGTGTTATGTTTGAATATAGAAAACAGGGAGAAATTGGCTAGTAAGCGATGAAGATGACGGTAGCGGACAAAATCAAGGAAGCCTTTACATCACTGACGCGTGCGGAGAAGCAGCTTGCCAACATTATGTTGGAAAGCTATCCGCTTTCGGCGATGGGGACGGTAGTTTCACTGTCTGAAGCGGCGAAAGTGTCAACACCAACTGCAGGGAGAATGGCGAGAAAGCTCGGGTTCAAAGGCTTCCCGGATATGCAACGTCAGATTAAAAGTGAGCTGGGTGACACGCTGAGCAACCCGCTGGAAAAGCATGACCGCATTGTGACCAGTGGGGATGGACATATCCTCAGCCAGTTTGCTGATGCGGTGATGAACAACATTCTTCAGACTGTCAGCCAGATTGATACCGCTGACTTTGACCGGGTTGTAGAGTCAGTGTCACGCACGGAAAACACGCTCTACATTGTTGGTGGCCGTATTACCCACTCTCTGGCTGAGTATTTTTATACTCACATGCAGGTTATTCGCCCAAATGTAACCTTGGTGGAACCAAACGCTAACAGTTGGCCGCATTACGTCATTAACATGCGGCCGGGTGATGTGCTGGTGGTATTCGACATCCGGCGTTACGAAAACGATATCCTGACACTGGCAGAAATTGCCCGCAGCCGGAACGTCGAACTGATATTGTTCACTGATCAGTGGGGCTCGCCGGCCACCAAAATTGCCCAGCATGTTTTCCACTCCCGTATTGAAGTGCCTTCAGCATGGGATTCAACTGTGGCGGTGTCTTTTCTGCTTGAAGCCTTGATTGAGGCGGTTCAGTCAACCATCTGGCCGGATACACGCAACCGGATGAAAGATCTGGAAGCGTTACTTGATAAGGCGAGGCTGTTTAGAAAATTTGTCTGATAAAGAGACCTAAGTATCTTATGCCATGATAAATGCTGCGTTTAACCGCAGCATTTTTTGAATTTCTTTCCGCTGCCACATGGACAAGGGTCGTTTCGGCTAACTTTCTCTGCTTTTGGATGCTCGCCGTCAACGTAATACCACTGTTCCCCGTTTTCCACTGGCTCACGTAAGAAGCGTGATTTCTCATGCATCTGGGTCAGCTTGCCGTTTTCCATATACCAGGCTTTGAATTCTACATAGCCTAGCTTGCCATTGGGTTCCACAGAGCTGTTCAGTACCTCAAGCATACGCCAGTCACCATGAACAGATTCAGCAATCGCTTCACGGTAATTCCCGGCGTTGCAACTCGGGTGATAGGTATCAACAACGTAGTCAACCAGCCTTTAACATGGGCGCTGTAGCGGCTGCGCATCAGTTGTTCTGGGTGTCGGGCATTCAGTGGCTCTGGTGGATAGGCTCACAGCATACTGAGTAGGGCTGTTGGCTGCCACACGGGCACAGGTCTTTTGAGTCAGTCATGGTTTACGCTTTTTGTAGTAAATGGGCGGCTTTCCAGGGTCTGCCCCTGCGGGGTACAGACAAGCACAGAACCGTGTTCGTACCAGTCTCCCAAAACAATCCGGGTATGTGTTATTCCGCCGGAAACAGATTCATGGACTGCCGGACGGTGGGTGTGGCCGTGAATCATCAGCGATACGTGGTGCCGGCTGAACTGTGCTTCGACCTCTTCCGGGGTCACATCCATGATTTCATAAGATTTGTGTTGGTTCTCTTCACTGCTTTTTGAACGCAGTTTGTCACCGATTTTGCGACGGGTGCTGAGAGGCAGCCGGAAGTACAGCCACTGGATAAACTTGTTATGCACTTTTCGCCGGTAGGCTTGGTAGCCTTCATCGCGTGTGCAGAGCGTGTCCCCATGAAGGATCAATGTCGGCGTGCCATACAGATCAATGACGGTATGTTCATTCAGAAGTTGGACTCCGGATGTACGGGCAAATCGTTTTCCAATCAGAAAATCACGGTTACCGTGGATGAAATAGCAAGGGACGCCGCTCTTTGTCAGGCTTCGGAAGGCCTGAATGATTTCGCGGTGAAACGGGGTGTCATCGTCGTCACCAATCCAGGATTCAAAAAGATCCCCGAGTACATACAGAGACTCGCATTGGCGGGCTTCTGTTTCCATAAAATGCAGGAAGCAGGCCGTAATGTCCGGACGGTCAGCACTGAGGTGAAGATCGGAAATAAATAGTGTCGTCATAGATGGCGTAAACAAAAAGGGCAGCGAGGCTGCCCTTGGAGGGATTATTCCTCGATGGTAGTGCCGGTGATCAGCACTTCTTCCAGAGGTACGTCCTGGTGCATGTAACCGTAGTTACCGGTAGAAACGCCTTTGATCTTGTTCACGACGTCAATTCCTTCAACCACTTCACCAAATACGCAGTAACCCCAACCCTGCGAGCTCTTGCCTTTGTGGTCAAGGAACAGGTTATCGTTTACGTTGATGAAGAACTGAGAAGATGCAGAATGCGGCTCCATAGTACGCGCCATAGCGATGGTGCCGGTTACGTTGCTCAGGCCGTTGTCAGCCTCGTTGACGATAGGAGCACGGGTTTCTTTTTCCTGCATGCCTGACTCAAGGCCGCCGCCCTGGATCATGAAACCGTCGATTACACGGTGGAACAGGGTGTTGTCATAGAAACCGTCACGGCAGTAGTTCAGGAAGTTTGCCACGGTTTCCGGGGCTTTCTCCGCGTTCAGTTTCAGTTTGATGTCACCAAAGGTGGTGTGCAGTGTTACCATGATGATGTCCTGTCAGTAACGAGTAAGTTTACGGGGCGATTCTAATTAACTGTAGTGAATTGTGCCACTTCTGGTGCACGAATTTTCTTTATCCGGCGCTTTTCCGGCCTTGCTAAAAAGGACGGCAAAAGGTCTAATATCCGTTCTCAATCCCATTATCCATAAGACCGAGACACAAGACATTATGTTGAAGATCTACAACACATTGACCCGACAAAAAGAGGAATTCAAACCCATCGTGCCAGGTAAAGTTGGCATGTATGTTTGTGGGGTTACAATTTATGATCTGTGTCACATCGGTCACGGCCGTACCTTCGTTTCATTCGACGTGGTTTCGCGCTACCTGCGTTACTCAGGTTATGACCTGACGTTTGTCCGCAATATCACAGACATCGATGACAAGATCATCAAGCGAGCGGCTGAAAACGGCGAAAGCTGTGAATCCCTGACAGAGCGCCTGATCGGCGATATGCACGCCGACTTTGACGCTCTGAACATGAAGCGTCCGAACATCGAGCCGCGCGCAACTCAGTTCATTACAGAAATTATTGCGCTGGTTGAAAAGCTGATTGAACGCGGTTTTTCTTACGTTGCCAGCAACGGCGACGTGATGTTTGAAGTCAGCAAGTTTGATGAGTACGGCAAGCTGTCCAAGCAAGACCTTGATCAGCTGCAGGCTGGTGCGCGCGTGAATGTTGAAGAAGCCAAGCGCAGCCCGCTGGACTTCGTACTTTGGAAGATGTCCAAGCCGGGAGAGCCTACCTGGGAGTCTCCTTGGGGGCCGGGCCGTCCGGGCTGGCACATTGAGTGTTCTGCCATGAACTCAGCGATTCTGGGCGATCACTTTGACATCCATGGTGGCGGCTCTGACTTGCAGTTTCCACACCACGAAAATGAAATTGCCCAGTCCTGCTGTGCCCATGATACCCAGTATGTAAATACCTGGATGCACAGTGGCATGGTGATGGTTGACCGTGAAAAGATGTCTAAATCACTGGGTAACTTCTTTACTATCCGTGATGTTCTGGCTCACTTTGACCCGGAAACTGTGCGCTACTTCCTGATGTCGGGCCATTACCGCAGCCAGCTGAACTACAGCGAAGAGAACCTAAAGCAGGCTCGTGCCTCACTGGAGCGCCTGTATAACTCGCTGCGTGGTCTGGACAACGTGGAAGCTGCCGGTGGTGAAGAGTTTGTCGCCCGCTTCAAAGAAGCAATGGATGACGACTTCAACACACCAGAAGCCTATTCAGTGCTGTTTGATATGGCGCGCGAGATTAACCGCCTGAAAGGTGAAGATCTGGCGACCGCATCTGCGCTGGGTGCGCGTATGCGTGAACTGGGTGATGTACTGGGCCTGCTGGCTCAGGAGCCAGAGGCATTCTTCAAAGGTGATGCCGGTGAAGATGACGAAGTGGCAGAAATCGAAGCGCTGATTAAAGCGCGTAACGATGCTCGTGCAGCTAAAGACTGGGCCGCTGCTGATGCCGCGCGTGATGCACTGACTGCGAAAGGTATTGTGCTGGAAGATGGTGCTCAAGGAACAACCTGGCGTCGCAAATAATTGAGTACCAACTTACTAAAAACCCTCTTCGGAGGGTTTTTTTGATGTCGGTCGACAAATATATCTGTACTAATCCTGCGGCTATGCTATCTTGTAGTCCGGCCTGTAAAGCAGCCTATTTATACGCGACAATTGTTATACGAAAATCTTCAATGTTACACCGTTTTACGTGTTCGTAGTCCTGAAGCTTTCCTAGATCAATCCATCGTTACATAAATAATTCCTTACCGGCTACACCGCAATTTTTGCGAATTATTTACTTTGCTTTTAGGAGACTTCCATGTCTAAAGCTACTGGTACCGTTAAGTGGTTTAACGAAGAAAAAGGTTTCGGTTTCATTTCTCAAGAAAACGGCCCAGACGTATTTGTACACTTCCGTGCAATCGTTTCTGAAGGCTTCAAGACCCTGGCTGAAGGCCAAAAGGTTTCTTTCGACGTTGAGCAAGGCCAGAAAGGTCCTCAAGCTGCTAACGTTACTAAGCTGTAATTCAGCCCTGCTGAAAGCTTAGAAAAACGCCCGCTTATGCGGGCGTTTTGCATTTATACAAAATCAAAAAGATTTAATCAGGTTAAAGCTTAATTGAAAGTCCGGAGAGTCTTCAGTCAGGCCGGCCGTACTTACGATGTTCATTGATGTCGCTGGGCTGAAGCGGTAATTCACACCAAAGTTGATGGTATCCAACTGAAGCATCGAAGAGTCCTCTTTTTCGCCGTTGATTTTGATGTCGGAATCAAGGATTGTTCGGTGGGAAAGCCCAAGGCTGAATGAAAGGTCAGGATTGACCGCAAAGCCCATCCCGGCTCGAAGGGAAATGGAGTCACCCGGACGCACTTCGTACATGTCTACAGAATAACTGCCATCAGACTTTTTCATTTTTACGTCGTATTCCCCCTCAAAGTTGTAGATATAGCTGATGTTGAGAAAGAGCACCGCTGGGGCAAGGGGCTGGATCAGCGTAAGGTTAGGTTCAACGCTGTGGAATCCAGAGCCCGTGGGAACGTCGTCGTCCAGGTTAATCTCATACGGGTTTTGACCTGTGGTGCTTTTATACCTTATTCCTCCAACCCAGTATGGTGGTTCATTCACGTTAAACTGATACTTAAACGCCACCTCCACGTCACCTAAGCCACTGCCGTTAAATGACGAGCTTTGGTTTTCCGGTTCACCGTCTCCGGTGTTGTTGAAGTTGCTGGTGCTGCGTTCTACAAAGCCCGCGATAAAGGGTACCCGTATCTCCCCTTCAAAACGGTTAGTAAAGCCATAGCGCATACCCAGACCCAGAGTGAGGGTGGTTCGTTCTTCATCGTTGGCCTGAATCAATCCCACCAAAAGCGCGGGTAAGACGGTGTAACCAATCACATCGATCTTGTTGGATGTATTTTGCGCGTAGGAAAAACCCATATCAAAAACAACCATGCCCTTTGGCGTCAGCACTCCGGGCTTTTCAAGTACATCACTGACGGTCTGTACCCTGTTGGGTTCTGATTGCTCGTCTGCTTTTACGGTATTTCCGATTAAAACCAGCCACATTGTTGCCACTAGCAAAATTGCGGCTTTCATATTGGATAAGCGCATAACGCCTCCTTGTTGTTTTTGGTTGCTGCCCGTCAGGTTGTTCTTGCCTCGTTTACCCTCTGATTTGGGTAGTTTTCAGCGTAGTTAGCGGGATATGCGGAGGAACGAATATTTATTGGTTTTATCGTTTATGAGAGCCGGAGTGCAGAGATTGACCAATCCTCAGTTCTTTTCATTTTTGCAGTTGTGAAAAACACCCGCTTTCAATTCTTGCCTGTTTCTTTTTTGAGAAAAAATGAAAAAAGCCAAAGATACTAAAATCAATAAAAACAGTTAGATATGACTGATTTTTGGTTTGTTTTATCTGGGACGTTTTCTCAGGTTTGCTGAATGTAGGATTGAATTGCTTCGAGCTGCATGACGTTCAAATGCTGATTCGGGTGTGCAGTGTACTCAGGAAGCAGTTCGGTATTCAGTGACTCCTTATTCACACTTTAAGTCGAATACCGGAATTCCAGTAGCGGAAGGAAACGGGAGAATTCCAAAATGAAAAAGACATACCTTGCAATGATTCTGGCTGGCCTGATGGCTGGTTCTATCTCGTCAGTCTATGCAGAACAGAATGCCAACGGAGCCGGTAATGATGCCGCAGCAGGAGGCAATGTAACCTCAGCAAACGGTGGGGGTGATGATATCAACAGCAGTAACAACACAATGTCTAAGGGGAGTGGTGACGACTACAACAACAATACTAAGACCTACGGTGATGGTGATGACAACAATGGCAACACTACAACAACAGGGGACGGTGATGACGGAAATAACCGCAACAACACCAAGATGAAGACGAATGATGGTGACGACGGTGACCACCGTGATAATTCAACGACGAAAAACTACAGCCTGCATAACGGTGACAATCGTGACAACGAGATGACCACCAACGATGGCAACGACGGAAACAACCGGGACAATTCAGATACTAAGTCCACTAGCCGGAATAACGGTGACAACAGAAACAACACGACAGACACCAATGATGGTGATGATGGCGACAACCGTGACAACAGCCGTTCATACACTTACACAGACAACTCCGTAATGACGACAACCATTTCGACTGACAAGGATAGCTGGGTGTCTACATCTACGCTTACCGGCACAGTGACCAACAATCAGGTTTCCCTCTCTAACAACCACTCTGCGCGCGCCTGTTGTGCGGGTACACAGAGTATCTCTGCCAATGCCACCAATTCGATTTCGAATTATGAGTCTACTGGTATTGGTCAGGCTTCTGTAAACAGTGGTGCCAATGCGCTTACTCAACAAAGCGTTGCAGTTAACGCCTCTATCCACAACAACTAACCGACGGAGCGGATGAATCATGGATATGAAAAAGACGACGCTGGCTGTGTTGATGGCTTCAGTGATTGCAGCACCTGTTGCTTTTGCAGACCAGTCTGCAAAGGGTAAGGGTGACGATGCCGCTGCTTACGGCAATATCGTGTCCGCTAATGGTCCGGGCAGCGATGTCAATAACAGTGGAAACTCGACTGACTACGGTGCGGGTAACGACAACAACGGGAATACCTATACCCGTGGCGATGGTAACGATAACAACAACAACATTGATACCACCTACGACGGGAATGACGGGAATAACCGTGACAATAGCTACACCAATACCAATAACGGTAACGATGGAAATGATCGTAATAACACCTACAGCAGGTCTGTGGCCATGGGAGACGGGAACGACCGTGACAACTACATGGACTCCAATGATGGTGACGATGGTGACGATCGTAACAACAGTTATTCCGATACCCGGTCTACGGGTAACGGCAACAACCGGGATAACCAAATTACGACCAACAACGGAGATGACGGTAACAACCGCAATAATACCTACACCAAAACCAAGACGATAGCGAAACAGACCACGCTGACTAACTCGCTGAAGACAGAAACCTGGATGTCGGAATCCAATCTTAAGGGTGACGTTTCATACAACACGGTCACTTTAGATAACTCGCGCAGTGGCTTTGGTGCTGGTGAAGGCGGTGGTTTGAACCAGCGTATTTCCACCTCCGTCAGCAATGCACTGGATGGGTACACCTCAACAGGCGTAGGTCAGGCGGCGTCAAACAGTGCGGCTCAGGCCATGACGCAGCAGAGTGTTGCAGTGAATGCTTCGATTCACAACGCGGGTAATGCCGGCAACTTGTAAATCGACAGGGAAGGTAGCCCCAGGTACATCCTGGGGTTTTCCTGAAGGAGGCTGTAATGCGACTCACCGTGATGGGATTGTTGCTGCTGTTTTCAACCGGGGTAACCGGCGCAGAGCTGGATATTGCCGGTGGAAGTGTTCTTGCAGATGACGAAATGTTGAGTACCCGCGGTGGTCAATATGATGTGTTGATAGATGTTGATTCTATGGTCAGTGAATCTAACCAGACAGGAGAGGTGGGTAATAACCTGGCTCAGAATGTGACATCAGGCCAAAACATCATCAAAGACACTGCATTTTCTGGTGCTTCAGGTGTGGTTAACGTGGTGCAGAACAGCGGCAGCAATGTGCTGATCCAGCATTCCACCGTGATAAACGTGCGAATGGATGCACCGGTAGGAGGTGAGTGAAATGTTTCGTAATGTCATCAAAGCAGTTTTGATTTCTGCTGTACTGGTTCCCTCTGCGTATCCCCTTGGATATTTGGCCGCCAGGCAATCATTTAATGTGGACGTGCAAAGCTATCAGGAAAAAACCTTTGGTGATGTTGTTCGTCAGCAGTATGACTTTAGTTGTGGATCGGCTGCTGTTGCTTCACTTGCCAGTTATCACTACAACGTCGATGTTGCGGAAGACGTGGCGTTTAAAGCCATGTTTGATGCCGGTGACAAAGACAAGATAGAAAAAGAGGGTTTTTCCCTTTTTGATATGAGGCAGTACTTACACACCCTCGGCCTCCAGGCCGAGGGTTATAAGCTGGGGCTGGATAAGCTCCGCGAGCTTGGCGTGCCGGTCATTACCCTGGTCAATTTTGACGGATACCACCATTTCGTGCTGATAAAAGGGATTAATGACGATGCCGTTATTTTAGGAGACCCTTCCCGGGGAATTATGGTGATGGACAAGGCAAAGTTCCTGAACTACTACCGGGAGGTGGTATTGCTGGTGGTCAACAACGCTGATGTCGGAAGGGATTCATTTATTACAGACAACAACTTCAGTATTTATGAATCTGCACCGACCGACAGCGCGATTTCCCGCGATGTCATGATCACTGACATGATTGCGTCACCGGCAATATTAGGGTTTTAAAGGGAGGACGCTATGGTGCAGTACCTACGCCTGTTGCTTGTTGTTTCGCTTTTGGCAGGTGGATCTGCGCAAGCAAGCGACCGATTGAACGTATCCTCATCTGTTCAGTTATCTGAGTTTGAACTTTCGTCTTACCGGGGCGGGTTTGACCTGGAAGGGACATTTTTCAGGATAGGTCTGTCAATCGAAACAATCTTTAATGAAGTACCGTTTTTCAATTCTCACATTGGTGGCTTTACCATAAAAAATGGGAAACTGGATGTGATTCCTGCTCCCGAGCCTTCAGCACCGCTCCATCCGGGTAACAGTGGAGTAGCAGCAAATACTGAGGTATCGGGTTCAGCCACACCTACGGTTAGCCAGCCAAGCCAGAATGTAACGGTAATCCAGTCGGGTTTAGGGAACGTTGTTCCGGAAAGTGTTACCCAGAACCTGCAAAACTCAGTGGTGAATATCATCCAGAATTCGCTTAACAATCAGACTATTGAGGTGAACACTAAGGTGGATGTTGATGCAAATATCCAACGGTTCATCCGTTCTAAAGCTGCTGCTGAGAAGCTCGAGCGTAGTTTATCTTTGACTCATTACTGACGGGTCGGAGAACTACACCTACCCAACCAATCTTGCAATTGTTACATGCTTGAAATTGCATAGGGTTTATTTTTTTACACTTTAAAGGCTTACTGAATTGGGCCTTCAGTATAAAAATTTTGATGGTTGGGATCGTATGGCGAACTTGGGAGAAAGCAATCAGGTTCGGCCGACCCTTCTTCTTATCGGATGTGAATATGAGAAGTGGGTTGCCGAGCTTGAGAAACAGGGTGTTAATATTCTCAACTGCTACACGCTTGAAGAAGCAGACGGCATTATTCGCAATAAAATTGGAAACAGGTGTGCCGTTGTTATCGTTGAATTTGGTCTTTATTCTTTTTCACTTTCCTCACTGCGGCGGCTGACTCTAAGCCGCCCGAATCTTCGTTGGATATCATTGCTGGACGGAAGCAGCATCCGTCACGCTTCCATGCGTGAATTTCTGTTTAACAACTGTGTGGACTATTACACCAAGCCTGTACCAGTTGAACGGCTGGTAGGGTCGGTAAACCATCAATTTGGCATCCAGGCGCTTTGTCCCGTCAGGCAAAGTGTTGATGCTGAACAGTGTTGGGGAATGGTTGGAGGTTCGGTTGTTATCGAACAACTCAAAACCCAAATTGCCGCAACTTCCATGACGAACGATGTCGTGTTGCTTTCTGGTGATGACGCACTGTTGAAGTTACATGTTGCCCGGGAAATCCACAGAAAATCCGATCAAAGAAACGGCGAATTTGCGCATCTGTGGTACGACGGCAGCAGCCGCTATGACATTTCTGAATCCGCAACTTCCGAGATTGAATCCGGGTCAGACTTTCCGGATGAGCAGGGAAATCATCTCACTGCGACGCTTTATGTCAGTCATCTCGAGAATGTCAGCCTTAAAGCCCTTTTTTGCTGGATTCATCATATCCGGACGTCCAAAAATTCCGTCTATTCGCATTCCCGCCTGATTGTTGGGACAGAGGCGAGGGAAGCCCACCAGGCTTTTGTTTCTGCAACCCGGGAGATGCAGCTCTCCAGCGAGCAGTTGATTGAGTTAACTATGCCTAATTTCAATCAACGGTTGGATGACATTCCGCAACTGACACACACCTTGGTAAGGGCGATTTCCAAAGAGGCAGCGATACCCTGCCCGGATGTTGCCACGGAGGTCATAGATGCACTGGTGCATAAATCATGGCCGGGGGAGATGCAGGAATTCTATAACGTGGTGAAAAGGGCGGTATTTTTCTGTCAAAACAGCCGGTTGACGCTGAAAGACTTGGCGTTGCCGACCCAACACCACGAGCGGATGACGTTGAGAGAGGCGAAAGAGCAGGCAGAACGACAGGTACTTGTGCGGACACTGGGAGAAACCCGTGGCGATGTCAGTCAGGCGTCCGAAATCCTTGATGTCTCCCAGGCTACCCTTTACCGGCTGCTGCTCAAACATGGTATTGCGCAGCGCCGGTAAAAAAGTCAGGGAGTCCGGTCAATCCTCAGCGGTTACCCGGTTGTCCGGGTCTGCTAATTCACTGCCGCAATGTTTGCAGTAAAGGGCATCCGGTTCATGACCGGAGCGGGAGCAGTTCGGGCACTTGACCAGTTGGCGGTGCATCGACATTTCCTTGCCGATTTCAGCGGTAATGATGCCGGTGGGTACGGCCAGGATGGAATAACCCAGCAACATAGTGATGGATGCAATGGTTTTACCGAGGAAAGTATGGGGTACCAAATCCCCGTAACCTACTGTGGTGATGGTCACAATTGCCCAATAAATACTGACCGGGATACTGGTGAACCCGTTGTCTGGCCCTTCGATTACAAACATCAGTGAGCCAAACACGGTTACCAGGATGGCCACGGTAGAAAAGAAGATAAAAATTTTCCGTCCGGACATCATCAGTGAACGGAGCAACATGTTGGAATCCTGGAGGAAACGTACCAGCTTGAGAATCCGGAAGATCCGCATTACCCGGAGGAGCCTTATCACAATAAGTGTATTTGCGCCCGGTACCAGCAGTGAGATGTATGAAGGCAAGATGGCAACCAGATCAACGACGCCGTAAAAACTTCTGGCATAAGCAGTCGGGCGGGGGGAGCAATAGAGCCGGGTAATGTATTCCAACGTGAAAAGTCCTGTCAGCATCCACTCCAATACGTCAAAAACGGTGCCATAACGTGTATCCAACGAGCTCACGGATTCCAGGACGACGACAATCAGTGATAGCAGTATCAGCCCGATAAGACCGATATCAAACGCTTTACCGGCAGGAGTGTGAGTTCCAAAAATGATGGTATAGAGGGAAACCTGCAAAGGAGAACGTTCTCTTTTCTGCTTATCTTTATTCATTATTTCGCCCGGGATGAGACAGTTACCAAAAAGGGAAGAATAACGAAGGGATAAAAGATAGGCCAGCATGAGATGCTGGCCTGGATAAATACAGCGTCCGAATACGTTACGCTAAGCCGGGGAACAGTGCACGGATGCCGTTTGCAATGAACTCAACACCGAGCGCTCCGAGAATCAGGCCCATAATACGGGTGATGACGTTAATACCGGTTTGGCCAAGCAGCTTAACAATTGCCGGTGCGGCACGGAACAACAGCCAGATTCCGAAGCAAACGCACAGATGGTTGCGATAAGGCCGAGAGTATCCATGGAGCTTGGATAACGGGATGAATACACGATGGTAGAGCTGATTGCACCCGGGCCTGCCAATAAAGCATTGCCAGGGGAACAACACCAATCTGCTCACGGCTGACAGATTCAGACTGCTCTTGTTTGTTCTGCTTATCTTCACCGAGCTTTCCGCTCATCATTGAGAACGCAATGCTCATCAGCAGCAAGCCGCCGGCAACCCGGAATGAGTCGAGCGAGATGCTGAATGCATCCAGCAGGAACTGGCCGGCAAGCAGCGAAATGACCAAGATTATTGCGACCGCAATGGTTGCAGTAGACGCGATCTTGTTTCGTTCGTCTGACGGAAGGTGCGCAGTCAGGGACACGAAAACCGGCATGATACCCACGGGGTTAACCGCTGCGAACAGGCCGATGAAAAACTGAAAGAAAATAACGATTTCTATTTGGTTCATTTTCAGAATGTCAGAAAAGAGTGGATGTGAATGTGTGAACGTCACCAGACCTGAGCCGGACAATGGCAATGTAGAGAAATAAATGCTTTTCGTCCAACAAATAAAACTGTGTCGCAGCCACAAGGAAAACTAATCTGTGATTTATTTGTCACGCGACTGTCATTGCTGTTTGCAGCTTTTGCTGTAATCTTGTGATCATCAAACTTTCATAATCTTTCATAAACGTGACTTAGATCTCATATATAACCTTTCGATATGTATTCCGGTGCTTATTATCTTTTCTTCGATTGAAACACCAACACAACGTGTTACATTTCGAGGCACAAAAGGAGGTTACGGCGGAAAATCTTCGCTGGTATGCTTGGTTTTCGGTACAAAAATGGCGTTTTGTGCTCTAAATAAGCAAAGTCATACGGACATGATCTAGGTCAACTTTCTTTGGTTATGAAAATTTATAATCAGTTTTGAAAGTTATTTACTAAATGTATGTGATAAAGGATTGAGCCGGCGCCGTATCTGACAACTGCTGGCATGTGTTTACTAAATAATTTTCACATTTTTAAGTATCTTTAGGAGAGCATTATGGCCGTAAGAAACGTTGAAGAACTCAATGCGCTCGTTGCACGTGTTAAAGCTGCACAGCGTGAGTTTGCAACATACTCTCAGGAGCAAGTGGACAAAATTTTCCGCGCTGCATCCCTGGCCGCTAACAATGCACGTATTCCACTGGCCCAGCTTGCTGTTGAAGAGTCTGGCATGGGTATCGTGGAAGACAAAGTAATCAAAAACCACTTCGCATCAGAATTCATTTACAACAAATACAAAGATGAAAAGACCTGCGGCATTCTGGAAGAGAATGACGAGTTCGGCACTCTCACTATCGCTGAACCTGTAGGTATCATCTGTGGTATCGTTCCAACCACCAACCCAACATCAACTGCAATCTTCAAATCCCTGATTTCCCTGAAAACCCGTAACGGTATCATCTTCTCTCCACACCCACGTGCGAAGAACTCTACCAATGCGGCAGCGAAACTGGTTCTGGATGCAGCAGTAGCAGCCGGTGCGCCAAAAGACATCATCGGCTGGATTGACCAACCATCTGTAGAGCTTTCTAACGCGCTGATGAAGCACGAAGACCTGAACCTGATTCTGGCAACAGGTGGCCCAGGCATGGTTAAAGCAGCTTACTCTTCTGGTAAGCCAGCAATCGGCGTTGGTGCGGGTAACGTACCTGTAGTTATCGACGAAACTGCAGATGTTAAGCGTGCTGTAGCTTCTGTATTGATGTCTAAGACTTTCGATAACGGTGTTGTGTGTGCTTCCGAGCAGGCCGTCATTGTTATGGATGAAGTGTATGACGAAGTGAAAGAGCGCTTCGCGTCTCACAAAGGTTATGTTCTGTCCAAAGCAGAAGCAGACAAAGTACGAAAAGTACTGCTGATTAACGGTGCCCTAAACGCAGACATCGTTGGCCAGCCTGCTGTTAAGATTGCTGAACTTGCCGGCGTTAAAGTGCCTGCTGACACCAAGGTTCTGATTGGTGAAGGTCTGGAAGTGACTGCTGAAGACGAATTCGCTCACGAAAAACTGTCTCCAACCCTGGGTATGTTCCGTGCGACTTCTTTCGAAAACGCAGTAGAACAAGCAGTGCGCATGGTTGAAATTGGTGGTATCGGTCACACCTCTGGTCTGTACACCAACCAAGACGTAAATGCTGAGCGCATCAAGTACTTCGGTGACAAACTGAAGACTGCTCGTATTCTTGTGAACATCCCAACCACTCACGGTGGTATCGGTGACCTGTACAACTTCAACGTTGCACCATCACTGACTCTGGGTTGTGGTTCTTGGGGTGGTAACTCTATCTCTGAGAACGTAGGTCCTAAGCACCTGATCAACAAGAAAACTGTAGCGAAGCGAGCTGAAAACATGCTGTGGCACAAACTACCTAAGTCTATTTACTTCCGTCGTGGCAGCCTGCCAATCGCACTGGGTGACCTGGAAGGTAAGAAGCGCGCATTCCTGGTAACAGACCGCTTCCTGTTCAACAACGGCTATGCAGACGATGTTGTTGCGCTGCTGAAAGCACAGGGTATGGAAGTTCAGACTTTCTTCGAAGTTGAAGCTGACCCAACACTGTCTGTTGTTGAGAAAGGCGCAGAAGCAATGAAGAGCTTCCAGCCTGACGTAATCCTGGCTCTGGGCGGTGGTTCTCCAATGGACGCAGCCAAGATCATGTGGGTAATGTACGAGCACCCAGAAACTCACTTCGAAGAACTGGCAATGCGCTTTATGGATATCCGCAAGCGTATCTACAAGTTCCCTAAGATGGGTCAGAAGGCTGAGCTGGTATGTATCACTACCACTTCAGGTACTGGTTCAGAAGTGACTCCATTCGCCGTTGTTACTGATGACAAGACTGGTGCGAAGTACCCACTGGCTGACTACGAACTGACTCCAAACATGGCCATCGTAGACGCTAACCTGGTGATGAACATGCCTAAGTCGCTGACTGCCTTTGGTGGTTACGATGCGGTAACTCACGCCCTGGAAGCTTACGTATCTGTGCTGGCGAACGAATACTCTGATGGTCAGGCTCTGCAAGCTCTGAAGATGCTGAAAGAATACCTGCCTTCAAGCTATGCGAATGGTGCGAATGACCCAATCGCTCGTGAAAAAGTGCACAACGCTGCAACCATCGCTGGTGTAGCCTTTGCAAACGCCTTCCTGGGTGTATGTCACTCAATGGCGCACAAGATTGGTGCTGAGTTCCACCTGCCACACGGTCTGGCTAACGCTCTGCTGATTTCAAACGTGGTTCGTTACAACGCGAACGACAACCCAACCAAGCAGACTGCGTTCTCTCAATACGACCGTCCACAGGCTCGTCGTCGTTACGCTGAAGTTGCTGACCACTTGGGTCTGTCTCAAGCCGGTGACCGCACTGCTCAGAAGATCGAGCGTCTGCTGGCATGGCTGGACGAACTGAAGGTTGACCTGGATATCCCAATGTCTATTCAGGCAGCTGGTGTATCTGAATCAGACTTCCTGGCAAATGTTGACGCGCTGTCTGTAGAAGCGTTCGATGACCAGTGTACTGGTGCGAACCCACGCTACCCACTGATTTCTGAACTGAAAGACGTGCTGATTGCTTCATACTACGGTAAGCCATTTATCGAAGGTGAATCTTTCGAAGGCACTACTGTTATCAAGAAATCAGAAGACCGTAAGCCAGAAGCTGATGCCAAGGCAAAGAAAAAAGAAGCAGCGACTGCTTAATGTAGAAAGCTGAAATGAAAGAGCCCGCTAAGTGCGGGCTCTTTTGTATTTGTAGCTAGGAGTTTTTAAGACGTAAGTGGCGAGAAAAAAACAAAAACCTGTATTGTAGATATGTTCTATTTTGTCACCTCTGACTTCTAAAACCTCGAAGATGTTTGGAGTTAGTCAGTCACTTTCCGCTTCAAGTAACCTTCCTGTAAACGAATCATTTTCGACAATGTACTCTGCACCCTGGCTTATCTCGTAATCCATCGCACTGCTCATCAACTCTTTCGGTGAGTGCCACAGTCGGCGGGCGGGCATCACGGCGCCAACGCGGATTGAAGCGGATGAAAGCTCTTCTGCCCAACGTTGGGTAAAGCTTTGTAACAAGGCACAGGCGTTTTCCAAATCCCAGGCGTTTGTTGTACTTCTGTCTGCAGCCAGATTCACGATGACACCTTTGCGCCCGGAATCCCGCATCGTTAATGCCGCCTGGCGGCTGAATCGGTAGGGAACCACCATGGTGTCGGCAAGGGCATGATAGCTGTCGTCGCTGTTGGCCGATTCCAACAAGCCCGGAACCGTGTCCATTTGCCAGAGATTGAACAACACATCAATGGTTCCGAAATAGTGCCTCACAGTTTGAAAAAGCAAATCTATCTGGGCAGACGTGATGTCTTCCATGGTGAGCGCAAAACATTGAGCACCGTTTTGTCGACAGGTTTCGTGAAGACGCTGAAGTTCGCTGTTATTTCGATCCACAAGGATCAACTGAGCACCCATGGCAGAAAAGTGGCGAGCGAGTGTGCTGCCAGTCGGGCTGGTTGCTGCAGTGATCATGATGACAGAGTCAGCAATCTTCATTATCTTTTCTCTCAATAACCTGGGTGAATCTATGGACCAGTATCTACCTGACTGACCCGGGTATATATGAGCGTCGTTACATTGTGTGTTTTTCGCCTGCACGAAGATTGATAAATTTGATCCAAGCCAGATCTCGCCCGCGACTTTTCGGGAGCTGATCACAAATTTCCGCGAATATAACGGGGAATTTGAGTCCGATTTTTCTCAATAAGGCGGGGATTGGACAGTGCAGAAGAGGTCAGAAATATAGTCAGGCCGGGGATTGGATCTAAGATGCGAAAAGTCAGCACCGCATGGATAATTGATCGTTCCTGCTGGCCTGAATTAACGATGCGTAAAGACGATCCGGGTTTTTGCCGGTATTTTCAGGATGTTCAGCCCGAAGTTTGCGTCGTAGATGTCCGTCGAGGTTGTGATAAACCTCTTCTGGGAAACCGCAGGTATCCAGGGGAGCAGTATGCATAGCGACAGGGTTGAGTCCCTGTTGAAGCTTGGCGCTTTGGATTCCGCCATCATGAAACTGTTTTACTTGCAGCGCGGCAATGTTGAAATCACGTTCTTCCCCGTTAAGACGCTGAGGCTCAGAGAGGGAAAAACGGCGGCGCAGGGCGGCATCGGAATTGTCAACGTCCGGGGTTTCAGTAAGCGGGGTGCTTTCTGTCATGTCACCGGAAAGCATCGCAAGCATCAAGCAAAGTCAGCACGGCGTCCCTGAACCACAGCCGAGCTCAGTTTGTTGCCAAACTGTACGTCGGTTATCAGATGTGCGGTATCGAGGGAATGGACTTGCATGTTGGTTCCTGTCTTTGCCTATGACAAGGCTATCGGCGGCCAGATCACAATCTTTAGCTCAAATAACAGGCAGTTGATGCACAAAGTAAAAAAAAGTACCCGTGCTCAGACGGGTACTTTTGGGAGAATAAAATTTTAAGCTGAAAGGGTCAGAGGGTCTCTACAGCTACCCTGATCCGTCTTAGTGCCTCTGTCAGCAACTCCCTCGTACAGCCGAAATTGAGGCGAACAAAGTTCGGGTTTCCGAAATCTGATCCGGGTGACATGCCTACCCCCGCTTCTTCAAAGAAGGCAAACGGGTTATCGACGGGCAGAGCGCTGGCATCAATCCATGCCAGGTAGGTTGCTTCAATGTGTTGGAGCTCAAGCCCCGGAATGGTTGCGATTTCCTGCTCCACCAAGTCGCGGTTAGCGCGCAGGTAGTCCAGCTGAGCGTCGAGCCAAGGCTGACCGTGGTGATACGCTGCGGTTGCGGCGGTGTAAGCGAGCACATTAAGGCTGGGGACAATTCCCTGGCGAGTACGGACAAACTTACGGCGCAAATCCGGATCCGGAACAATGGCAATTGACGCGCCGAGTCCGGCGATATTGAAGGTCTTGCTAGGCGCAATCAGGGTGACTGATCGTTTTTGGGCACTTTCGCTCAGGCTGGCAAACGGAATATGGACCGCATCTTCATCCAGCAGAAGGTCACAGTGGATTTCATCAGAACACACGTAAAGATCATGTTTTTCCGCAAAGGCCAGTACCTCTTCCAGCTCTTCACGACGGTAAACCGTCCCGCCCGGGTTAAACGGGTTACAGAACATCATCAATTTGGTGTTCTTCGGTATCAGGTTATCGGCACGCTCAAGATCGATAAGCCAGCGGCCTTCTTTCAACGCCACCGGTACTTTGCAGATCTCTCTTTCCGCCAACTTGATGGAGGAAACAAACGGTGGGTAAATTGGGCATGGTGTCATCGCCGCTTCTTTGGCCTCTGTCAGTGCACGGACTGTCAAGTTGAGACCACACACTAAGCCCGGAAGGTAGACGATCCACTCCGGATCAATTTTCCAGTTATAACGTTCAGCTAAGCGGGCAACAATGGTGTCGGTCAGGGCATCCGGCGCATGGCCATATCCCAGCACGCCGTGGTCAATACGCTGGTGCAGCGCGTCCAGCACCTCTGGTGGCGAACGGAAATCCGTATCTGCCACCCACATTGGCAGAATATCTGTGTCTTTGTACTTGTCCCATTTGTCACAGTCAGTGTTTCGGCGATCAACGTGTTGGTCGAAATCGTATGGGTTATTTTCTGCCATTGGTGCGATACATCCCTATGTCTAGACGTCTAAATCTTGCCTTAGGTTAAGGGATTTTGAGCTGGTGGGGAAGAAGAGAAAACGTCCCTTGTGATACCGGGACGTTATGAATTATTTCGGTTTAATGCTGATCAGCATTTCCGAAATGACGGGACGAGAAAGCGACGCGCTCTTCTGCTGTCACTCCGGCAGCGGAATCACCCATCCGCTCAATAAACCGAAGGCGTGGTAAAAGGCCACAGCCGTTGGCGATCTGAATGGCAAGACCGGGGCGGGCGTTGAGTTCAAGTACCATCGGCCCTTTTTCTTTGTCGAGTACCATGTCGGTCCCGATATAACCCAGGCCGGTCATTTCCCAAGCGCTGGCAGCGAGGGTCAACAACTTATTCCAGTGCGGTACCTGAAGTTCATTCAGTTCCCTGCCTGTGTCTGGGTGTTTTTCTACCGGGCGATTGAACTGTACAGCCCGGACGGCACGTCCGGTGGCGAGATCGATACCCACACCGACAGCCCCTTGGTGGAGGTTGGCTTTCCCGTCCGAAGCAGACGTGGACAGGCGCATCATCGCCATCACTGGGTAGCCCTTGAAGACAATCACCCGGATATCCGGTACACCTTCATAACTGAATCCGTCAAACACATCGTCAAACTGAATCAGGTTTTCAACAACGGCGACGTCGTTTTTCCCGCCCAGTGAAAAAAGACCGGCCAGTGTATTGGTCAGGTGCCGTTCTACGTCTTCGAGACCGATTTCCGCGCCTGAAGGTTTGCGGTAAATGCCATTTCCGTGGGAGGTAATAACCAGGATTCCCTTACCCCCTGAACCCCGGGCGGGTTTAATGACAAAACCTGGCCACTTGGCGACCATTTCATGGATTGAAGGGACATCAGCCTGATTGTGAATCACCCCAATAAGTTCAGGAACAGTTGCACCGGCTTGCTGGGCAATCAGCTTGGTTTTGAGTTTATCGTCTACCAGCGGGAACAGGCGTCGGCTGTTATAGCGGCCGATATAGCTGATGTTGCGCTGGTTCATACCCATAATCCGGCGCGGTGGAGCGCCAGGGGTGACGCAAACTTTTTCAGGAAGCCAAGCATAGGCTTACTCCTTCACCAGCGGTTTGAAGCGTTTCAACTCGCTCAGACGGTAGCCGGTGTAGTTACCCAGCAGCAGGATAAGGCGAGGATTACCAGTTGGATGCCGATGAAGTTGAAGGTGATATGACGTACCACTTCGTTGGTCATAGCAAGGTAGACCAGCACTGCCGTGAGCAGTGAACCGCCGCCCTGAACCAGCACTTGCTTGGCGCCTTCCTCTTCCCAAAGGATCGACATCCGTTCGATGGTCCATGACAGGATAATCATCGGGAAAAATGTGATAGTCAGACCTTCCACCAGACCGATTTTGTATGCGATGACGGTGAACACGGCGATAATCATGATAACCGTGATAATGACCGCGGATATTCGTGCCACCAGCAGCAGGTTCAGCCTCGAAAGGTAACTTCGAATGATAAGGCCAGTGCCGACAATCAGCAGGAAGCCGACAATACCGGTCAACAACTGAGTCTGGACGAAAGCCACTGCAATCAGCACCGGCATAAAGGTACCGGAGGTTTTCAGGCCGACAATAATTCGCAGGAACACGACGACCAGCGCACCAATCGGGATCAGCATGATGGTTTTGAACATCGCCTGTTCTTCAATCGGCAGGCTGTGAATTGAGAAGTTCAGCAGGTTGTCGACTTTGACCTTCTGCATCGTGGCCTGCTGCGGGGTGATGTCCTGGGCAATCACCGAGAATGTGACGTTTGAGTTTTCACCGCCAACAACGTCAAGCAGGGATGTGCCGTCCTGATCCCAGATAAGCAGATTATTATGATGACCAAGGCGGCCAGAATCCGGGTCAAACAGTTGCCATTCTGTACCGTCCCAGACTTCAATCATCGGGACGATATTCTGACGACGACGGCCGTCTTCCAGCCACAATCCACCGACAACCCGGGCATGAACATTGTCCTGGGAAAGCAGTGCAACAACGGCTTCCGGCTTATTCAGGACATTCAGCAACAGCGCCGCATTCTGGTTGTCGGTATCGTTAAATTGTTTGATCAGCTCGCGGGTCAGGGTCATGTCGTCAGCGGAGCGCTCTCGGGCTTGAGCCAGCAGGGCTTCCGCAGCAGTTTTTGCCGGGCCATCAAGAAGGATTGGGGTCACCGGGCCAGTTGGTGCTGCCTGGGTATACTTTGCCTGGTCATCCACTAACATCTGGTTTTTGAAATACAGAAGTTGTGGCCCTGTTGCCTTGCGGACAGACCATTCTGCTCGTTTGCCCTGATCGGTATCCACAATAGCGACACCATAACCCGGCGAAGAGCTGTTTTCGTTAATCAGCGTGAAGCGTGCTGTGTCTGGGGGATCGCCATGGACACTTTAACCGGCTCACCAATTGCCTGGAATTCAACCCGGGCTTCAATTTCCCATAGCTGGCGTTCCTGTCCCGGTGTCCAGGGCACACCATATTCGGCGTGACGGAACCAACTCATGGTGACACCTACGATCACCAGGAGGGAGACAAGGATATAAAACGGTACGCGAGATCTCATGAGTTCACCTTGCCCGGCTTTGTAACGTCGGTTTTTTCAGGGGCAGTCTTGGTGGCAGCCTCAGCAGTTTTATCCTGATGCCTGTCGTGGGTGTACTCCTTGCTGACATCAACAACTGCGATGTCTTTGAAAAACTCGCGGCCCAGCAGGACAGGGAAATCCATTTGTGAACGGTCGGTGAGGGTGAACTGTGCTTTTTCGTGCAGGTTACCCACGCGCACCCAAAGTTCGACGACCGGACGGCGTACTGCCTCATCAAGTGAGGATTGGCGGATACGTACCCAGCGGCAACCGGGGCTTCAACAGAAAGTTGCTGTTCCTTGGCTTCGTTTTCATCATGAGCCAGGCTGAAACGCACCCACTTTTTGCCGTCGCGTTCAAATTCCTGCAGATCAACTGCGTTGAGAGAGGAAGTCGCAGCACCGGTATCCACGCGCGCGCGGAAGTTGGATTTCACTTTGTCGATCCAGACCCATTCCTGCTGGCCAAGAATGGCTTTATCACCGTGAACCGGCATCGGAACCAGGCGCTCTTTTACAATGGTTCGGGTTTCTGCAGCGGTCGGGATTTTTGCGTGATCCTGGCGCATTTTTTCCAGGTTATGGGATAGGGAAGTGAGGCGGGACTCAAGTTGCGTGATTTGTTGTTTTTGTTCTTGCAGGGAGTCTTCCAATTGGACAACTCGGGTGTTGATACTGGTGTCCAGTTTCTCAATAGCAGCCAGTGTTTGCTGGTGCTGTTCACTGGTGGTCAGGCTACAGCCCGACAGAGAAACCGCAACGGCAATGGGCAAAATGTGGCGGAAAGACATTAAAAGGCTCCGGCGCGTCTCTTTGTAAATTGTATGTTAAATTTCAGTCATTGAAGCAACTGAAAAATAAAGAATTTTTATTGGCTATTTTAAGCAGGCGGGCATTTTATATTGAAACAAAGGGCGCTTAAAGCGCCCGATGTCATGATTAGGTCAATATTAAATCAATCAGGATTGACGGCGATCAAAACAGCGCGTTTTGGTGCGGGATAACCCTCAGCAGTTTTTGTGGGGTCGTTTGGATCAAGAAAATCAGAAAGCGATTCGTTGGTCATCCATTCAGTAGAGCGTTGTTCTTCAACCGTTGTGTAACCTTCATCGACGATGCGCACATCTTCAAAACCGACATTCTCCAGCCACACTTTCAGCGCAGCAGATGATGGGAAGAAGTAAACATTTCTCATTTGGGCGTAGCGGCCAACCGGAACCAGGACAGTATTTTCATCACCATCCACGACAAGGGTTTCCAGCACCAGTTCACCGCCTTTACGCAGTTGGCTTTTAAGCTGGGTCAGGTGGTCCAGTGGTGACTTGCGGTGATACAGCACACCCATGCTGAAAACGGTGTCAAAAGCCTTCAGTTCCGGGAGCTTTTCGATGCCTGACGGAATGAAATGGATGTTGTCGTTGCCGCCCATCAGGGTTTTCACTGCATGGAACTGGCAAAGAAATAGGGGAACCGGGTCGATACCCACCACAAACTTTGCCCCTTCACCCAACATGCGCCACATGTGGTAGCCACTGCCACAGCCTACATCCAACACATAGCGATCTTTAAGTGGTGAAATGTGTGGAAGGACGCGATCCCATTTCCAGTCGGAGCGCCATTCGGTGTCGATATGGGTGCCGTGGATAAAATACGGACCTTTACGCCACGGGCAGAGGAATTTAAGCAGGGAGGCAATCTTGGATTCCATACCCGGCTCAAGCGGCTCTGACGCTTTAATGGTAACGCTGTCTTTGATGTCGATCTCAACCGGAAGGTCAGTCGGCATCTTGCGCACGGCCTTCAGCCACTTGTTCATGTCTCCATGAGGCAGGGTATTCCATTCTGCAAGCTGGGCAGGCAGGACATTAAGCCATGAAGAGAGGCGGTTTTTGGCAATGATTTGATAGAAAGTAGAAAAATCAAACATGGTACGGATTACACCCTGACTTACTTAATGGCGAACATAGAACCGAAGTTAAAACACTGGAACCACTTTTCAACGCTGGTAAAACCGAGGTCACGAAGGCGCTGCCGGTGCTCTTCAATGCTGTCCGGACGCATCACATTTTCCAGCGCGCTGCGCTTTTGGCTGATTTCCAGTTCGCTGTAACCGTTGGCTCGTTTGAAGTCGTGGTGGAGATCAATCAGCAGCTCATTGGCTCGCTCGTCTGTGAAGGTATATTTCTCCGACAGGATCAGGATACCACCGGGTACAAGGCCTTCATATATACGCTCAAGCAGGGTCTGGCGGTCAGCGGGTGGCAGGAACTGCAGGGTGAAGTTTAATACTACTACTGAGGCATTTTCGATGGCGATATCGCGGATATCTGCTTCCAGAACTTCCACGTCAGTTTCACTTTTGTACGCGTGAACCATCAGGTTACAGCGTTCCACCATCGCCGGAGAGTTGTCGACAGAGATGATTTTGCAGCCTTCCGCTTCAATATTGCGGCGCATGGACAGGGTAGATGCACCCAGAGAGCAACCCAAATCGTAGAGCTGGGTGTGAGGTTTGGCAAAGCGCTTGGCCAGCATACCGATGGCAGAAACGATGTTGCTGTAGCCGGGTACGGAGCGCTGGATCATATCCGGAAAAACTTCCGCTACATTAGCGTCAAATGTAAAGTCGCCCAGTTTTTCAATGGGGGCGGCGAAAATGTTATCACGGTTAGCCATGCGGCGAGGCCTCTAGTTCATCTGGGCGGGGAGCCACCATCGTCTGTGGCTGTCCTGCATCAATATCAGTTTACCGGGCTGTCCATTACCCCGAAAAGCCGCGTATTGTAGAAAAAAAGAGGGTGTTTGTCTCTATGTCACACTCCAGAAATCCCCGCAAGGCGGGGATAGACTGACGTCGTATTTGATGTTGCCAGGGAGGTTTGTTGGAGGGTGTTTTGCTATGCCCCGTTTTTTAATCGCTCGTGAATCACGTCTTTCAGTTGTGCACGTCTGAGGCGAAGTTCGTTAAAATGCTGGTCGTCTGTGGGAATGTTGGCACTTTCCAGTCCGCGGATTTTGTGGTCCAGCTTGTGGTATTCCTTTGCCTGCTCCTGAAAGTCTGCGTCAGATTCCTTTAGTGCCAGGATTTTATCCTTGTACTCAGGGAATTCATAAACCAGAGCGTGGTTTTCACCTTGCATAGCGACTCCTGATTTATCCGGATTTGAATTGGGAGAGTTGTTAAATTGTTTACATGACGCGAGTACGCGCCACCTTTCAGCATAGCTGACTCGCTTTTAATGCATTGTCTCTGCGTTGAGTAATCCTAAAGATTTCTCGCTTGATTCAGGCACATGACATGCAAGTACGGACCGGTATATCCAGCGGTTACAAAAGGGAAAACTGTGGGCTGTTGTCTGCCGGACGTAACTCTCCCAACGGCGGAAGCCCCAGCTTCTCAGATACCTTTTTGTACAGCCTTTCAGCAAGCTCCGGTGCTAAGTCGTTATCAGGAGTGTGAATCATCAGATAAGGTGTTTTGCCCTCAGCCAACCAGGCCGGGATTTTGGCAAGCCAGGGCTCAAAGAAAGCATCATTTGCTTCGATGTCCGGATGCCCGATGAAACGAACCATCGGAGAATCGGATGTCGCAATGGCATGAACCGGAACTTTGGGTTTTTTCTGCTGGGCATCAATGACGGCTGCCGTATTGGGCTTTGCCGAAAAACCGGCCTGCTGTCCATAATGATCCGGTCGGCTTGGGTTTCTATCAGCAACCGGTTTAGCGCCCGCTCAGCGTCACCTTTGGCAAAAAATGCCGGATGCCTGACTTCCACACCTGCGTGGCAATGTTCCGGCAAAGCGCGGATGAACTGTGCCAGTGAGCCCAGGGACTCCGGTCCAAAAGCAGAAGGGAGCTGGATTTTCCACAGCGCTGTTTTTTCATGCAGAGGTTTTAAAAGGTGAATGAATTCGCTGACCAAATCCCGGCAGTTCGACAGCTGGAAGTCATGGGTTATCTGGCGCGGGAATTTGAAAGTGAAACGGAAGTTATCCGGTGTCGACTGGTGCCAACGCAGCACGGTTTCCGGTGACGGGCTGGCATAAAACGTGGTATTTCCCTCAACGGTGTTGAACACCTCTGCATAGCGTGCGAGTCGCTCGCCGGACTGACTTCCTTTAGGGTAGAACTTCCGCTGCCAGGCATTATGTGACCACTGGGTAAGCCCAAGCCGAATTGGCGGATTCTGGGTATCGGCAAGCCGGGGTGTTGCCGGTGGAATATTCTCTGGGGGAGAGGTCGTCACGTTACCATCCTGTTAATCACAGTGGCACCCAAGATACCGTTTTATCAGGGAGAATGACAATCCACTGGTAATGCACCGGACGCCTGATTAGGATACGTGAGTCAGTATGGTGCTTATTTGGCCGGAAATCACCCGGATGGTTTACCAACTGTCGGTTTTCCTTTATAATGCCCCATCTTTTGCGAGCAAATGAATAGAAGGCAGTGGATGTACCTGTCCGTTGCCCGGGAAAGGCTGTCCGGCCTTTCTTTCCAGACAGTTTAGTGAGGACGCGCCCCTGGCGCACTCAGGATAAGTAATAAGAGCGGGAATTGGTTATGCGCACCCATTATTGTGGTCACCTGAATCCGTCCCTGGCGGGACAAACTGTAGAACTTTGTGGCTGGGTTAATCGTCGTCGTGATCTCGGCGGCCTGATTTTCATCGACATGCGCGACCGTGAAGGTATCGTGCAGGTTGTTGTTGACCCAGACATGAAGGATATCTTTGAGGTGGCTAACCAGCTGCGTAACGAATTCTGCATCCGTATCACCGGTGAAGTTCGTGAGCGCCCAGAAAGCCAGATCAACAAAGACATGGCAACCGGTGCTGTTGAAGTGCTGGCGACCGGCCTGGAAATCATTAACCGTGCCCAGCCTCTGCCACTGGACTTCAACCAGAACAATACTGAAGAACTGCGCCTGAAGTACCGTTACCTGGACCTGCGTCGCCCTGAAATGGCCGAGCGCATGAAACTGCGCGCCCGTGCAACCAGCTTTGTTCGTCGTTACCTTGACGACAATGGCTTCCTGGACATCGAAACGCCGGTACTGACAAAGGCAACGCCGGAAGGTGCCCGTGACTACTTGGTACCAAGCCGCGTTCACAAAGGCAGCTTCTATGCTCTGCCTCAGTCGCCACAGCTGTTCAAGCAGCTGCTGATGATGTCCGGTTTCGACCGCTACTACCAGATCGTTAAGTGTTTCCGTGACGAAGACCTGCGTGCAGACCGTCAGCCTGAATTCACCCAGATCGATATCGAAACCTCTTTCCTGACTGCTGATCAGGTTCGTGCGATCACCGAGAAGATGATCCGCGAAATGTGGCAGGAACTGCTGAATGTGGATCTGGGCAATTTCCCAGTAATGCCTTACTCAGAAGCGATGCGCCGTTTCGGTTCAGACAAGCCAGACCTGCGTAACCCGCTGGAACTGGTAGATGTTGCAGATCTTCTGAAAGACGTTGAGTTCAAAGTATTCTCTGGCCCGGCTAATGATGCCAAAGGCCGCGTAGCCGTTATCCGCGTACCGGGCGGTGCAGAACTGTCTCGCAAGCAAATTGACGACTACACTAAGTTCGTTGGCATCTACGGTGCCAAGGGTCTGGCATGGATGAAGGTTAACGACCGTGCAGCAGGCATGGAAGGTATCCAGTCTCCGGTTGCCAAATTCCTGAATGAAGATGTTATCAACGGCATCCTGGATCGTACCGGTGCTGAAAGTGGCGACATCATTCTGTTCGGTGCTGACCGTGGCAATGTTGTGACTGAAGCGATGGGCGCACTGCGTCTGAAGCTGGGTACTGACATGGGTCTGACCGATACCAGCAAATGGGCACCGCTGTGGGTGGTTGACTTCCCAATGTTTGAGGAAGACGACGAAGGTAACCTGCATGCAATGCACCACCCGTTCACTTCACCACTGGGCGTAAATGCAGAAGAGCTGAAAGCTAACCCGGCTGCAGCAAACTCTAACGCTTACGACATGGTTTTGAATGGTTACGAAGTGGGTGGCGGTTCTGTTCGTATCCACAACCAGGAAATGCAGGCGGCAGTGTTCGATATTCTGGGTATCTCCGCTGAAGAGCAACAGCTGAAGTTCGGCTTCCTGCTGGATGCCCTGAAGTACGGCACCCCACCACATGCAGGCCTGGCGTTCGGTATGGACCGTCTGGTTATGCTGCTGAGCGGCACCGATAACATCCGTGACGTTATCGCCTTCCCTAAGACAACCGCAGCAGCGTGTCTGATGACAGATGCACCAAGTATTGCCAACGAGGCGGCGCTGGAAGAACTGGCGATTGCCGTGAAGGCCGCCAAACCTGCAGACGCAGAGTAAGATTCCTTTCTAAATTGGTAAGCAGGCGAAAGCCTGCTTACTCTTTTCTGAGGAATGGGAAAATAACGTTCCCGTTCTGGTTCCAACCAAATAACGGAGTAGATAATGGCAGGTCATAGTAAATGGGCCAACATCAAACACCGTAAAGCGGCCCAGGATGCCAAGCGCGGTAAGATTTTTACCAAACTGATCCGTGAGCTGGTGGTCGCAGCCAAAACAGGTGGCCCGGAAGCCGATACCAACCCACGCCTGCGTGCCGCAGTGGACAAGGCGTTATCGAACAATATGACCCGCGACACCATCAACCGTGCAATCCAGCGTGGTGCAGGTGGCGAGGGCGATGAAAACATGGAAACCGTCATCTATGAAGGTTACGGTCCCGGTGGTACTGCGGTGATGGTTGAATGCCTGACCGACAACCGCAACCGGACAGTCAGCGGTGTTCGCCATGCGTTCTCAAAAGCCGGTGGCAACCTGGGAACCGATGGTTCTGTCGGCTATCTTTTCGAGAAGAAAGGCGTGATTTCCTATGCGGAAGGCACTGACGAAGACACCGTGATGGAAGCGGCGCTTGAAGCCGGGGCCGATGACGTTGAAACCAATGATGATGGCAGCATTGATGTCTATACCACGCCCTCTGATTTTGGTGTGGTGAAAGATGCGCTTGACGGTGCAGGTCTTGAGTCAGTCAACGCAGAGGTAACACTGGTTCCTTCAACTCAGGCTGAGCTGGATATTGATACCGCACCGAAACTGCTTCGCTTAATTGATGCTCTGGAAGATTTGGATGATGTTCAGGAGGTTTATCACAATGGTGATATCTCTGACGACGTGGCGGCGCAGCTTTAACGAATGAGCGTTATTTTAGGTATCGACCCCGGTTCGCGCATTACCGGTTATGGCGTGATTCGCCAGAATGGGCGTCATCTTGAATACCTCGCAGTGGCTGTATTCGTACATCGTGCGAAGATTTGCCGAGTCGCCTGAAACAGGTGTACGCCGGGGTCAGCGAAATCATTACCCAGTTCCAGCCGGATGCCTTTGCCATTGAACAGGTCTTTATGGCCCGCAATGCTGACTCCGCCCTGAAACTGGGTCAGGCACGAGGCAGTGCAATTGTCGCTGCTGTGAATGCCGACCTTCCTGTTTACGAATACGCCGCCAGATTGATTAAACAGGCGGTGGTAGGCAAGGGCAGTGCAGACAAAACCCAGGTACAGCACATGGTTGTCAGCATGCTCAAGCTCTCTGCGACCCCGCAGGCAGATGCGGCTGATGGCCTGGCGGTAGCGATATGTCATGCCCACACCAACAACACACTGGTGGCGATGGCCGGGCAGGCGAGAAGTGCGCGGCGCGGTCGTTACCGCTAACGCATTATTCTCGATAATTCGATAAAAAGAGGCACAGAAAGCAGCCCGGGTTCTGTGCCTTTGTTCTCTTTTCTCCCACGCGCTCCCGCTTAGATCTGGATATTTATCCAGTTGTTCATTATTCTTAGCCCAACTGAAGAAATTACGGGAAAACCATTGTGATTGGCCGCCTCCACGGAACCCTTATTGAAAAACAACCCCCTCTTGTCCTGATTGACGTCCACGGTGTTGGCTACGAAGTCAGTATGCCGATGAGCTGTATTTACGAACTGCCGGAAACCGGTCAGGAAGCGATTGTTTACACTCATATGGTGGTACGTGAAGATGCCCAGTTGCTCTATGGCTTCAATACACAGACAGAGCGAGCGCTGTTCCGTGAGGTCATTAAAGCCAATGGCGTTGGCCCCAAGCTTGGCCTGACGATTCTTTCCGGTATGACCGCGACCCAGTTTGTTGACTGCGTGGAGCGTGAAGACATTTCCACCCTGGTGAAGCTGCCGGGTGTGGGTAAGAAAACAGCAGAGCGCCTTGTCATTGAAATGCGTGACCGCCTGAAAGGCTGGGGCGGCTATGATCTGCTTACTCCGCATGCAGATGCAGCTAACCGCCCTCAGGGCGAGGCAGCACCGGTTGTTACCAGTGATCCGGTTGAAGAAGCCGTCAGCGCGCTGGTGGCACTGGGCTACAAACAGGCGCAGGCTGAAAAAGCGGTTAAAGCGGTCGCCAAGCCGGATATGCGCAGTGAAATGCTTATTCGTGATGCATTACGTTCAATGGTATAGGAACTGATCCAACATGATTGAAGCTGATCGCCTCATTTCTGCCGCCCAGACAACCCGGGAAGAGGATGTTATCGATCGTGCCATCCGCCCTAAAATGCTCCAGGACTATCAGGGCCAGGATCATGTGCGTGAGCAGATGGAGATCTTTATTAAAGCAGCCCAGTTGCGCAATGAGGCGCTGGATCACCTGCTGATCTTCGGTCCTCCTGGCCTGGGTAAAACCACGCTTGCGAATATCGTCGCCAATGAGATGGATGTAAATATCCGTACAACTTCTGGCCCGGTATTGGAAAAAGCCGGTGACCTGGCGGCGTTGCTGACCAACCTCGAACCCAATGATGTGCTGTTTATCGATGAGATCCACCGCCTGAGCCCGGTAGTTGAAGAAGTGCTGTACCCGGCAATGGAAGACTACCAGCTGGATATCATGATAGGTGAAGGCCCGGCTGCGCGTTCCATCAAAATAGATTTGCCGCCGTTCACGCTCGTCGGTGCGACAACCCGCGCCGGTTCACTGACATCTCCACTTCGTGACCGCTTCGGGATTACCCAGCGCCTCGAGTACTACAAAATTGAAGACCTCCAGCATATCGTTATGCGCAGCGCCCGTTGCCTTAACCTCTCTATGGAAGAAGAGGGAGCGATGGAGATTGCCCGCCGTGCACGGGGTACACCGCGTATAGCTAACCGCCTGTTGCGCCGTGTTAGAGACTACGCCGAAGTGAAAGCGGAAGGTCATATCTGCCGGTTATCGCAGCCAAAGCTCTGGATATGCTGGATGTCGACAACTGTGGTTTTGACTATATGGACCGTAAACTTTTGATGGCAATCATCGACAAGTTTATGGGTGGCCCGGTTGGTCTGGATAACCTTGCTGCAGCCATCGGTGAAGAGAAAGAAACCATCGAAGATGTGTTAGAGCCTTACCTGATTCAGCAGGGTTTCCTGCAACGCACACCTCGCGGACGAATTGCCACACAACGTGCTTACCTGCACTTTGGGTTTGATATCGAAAAATAACGGCGTTCACTGAGCCTAAATCAAAAGGCAGACTGCTAATGCGGCCTGCCTTTTTTGATTCTTGAATGCCTGGCACATCTGCTTCTCCCCGGCAAAATCAGACGGGTAAAAAGACAAAAACCGTACGCATGTGACGGCCTCGAAAAAACAAGGATTTTACTATTTGGTAAATATGGATACCGACAATGAGTGGTTGGTATCCGGCAGCTTTCGTTACTTTGCTGACCAGCGGACCCGCCAGGTTACTGATCACCCGGGCGTTGAACGGGATGGTTTTTACAATTGCTTACACATTGGCGGTGAAATAGACGTGCTACATGCGAATTTTGGTTAATATTCACACAGTGAAATTGACAGGAATCAACAAAGTATCCAAGTGGAGGTATACAGTCGCTTAAATTTGACGCAAGTCAAAGCACGTTGGCGTAAAACCGTTTGAAGGGGACGGTTAATAACATTAATATTAGTTCGAGCTATATTAGAATAAACTTAACAAAAACACAACCAATAGCAAACAGAAATGCAACAAATGCCTCATGACTATTAACGCATTCCTGTGGGTTATTGAGTTTGTTTTTTAAAGCCTTGTGAGTATTCGATCGTCCCAAGGGCATCGACGTCAGTCAGCCTGACGAATAGGAGTTTACATGATTACAGATATTGTTGATCTGTCGCGGTTGCAGTTTGCACTCACTGCGATGTATCACTTTTTGTTCGTGCCCCTGACACTGGGTATGGCCTTCTTGCTTGCCATTATGGAGTCACTCTATGTGATGACAGACAAGCAGATTTACAAGGACATGACCAAGTTCTGGGGTAAATTGTTTGGTATTAACTTTGCACTCGGTGTCGCAACCGGCCTGACCATGGAATTCCAGTTTGGTACTAACTGGTCTTACTATTCTCACTATGTAGGTGACATTTTCGGTGCACCTCTCGCCATTGAAGGCCTGATGGCATTCTTCCTTGAATCCACTTTTGTTGGCCTCTTCTTCTTTGGTTGGGATCGTCTGAGCAAGCGTCAGCACCTGGCAACCACCTGGCTGGTTGCACTGGGTTCTAACTTCTCTGCTCTTTGGATCCTCATCGCAAACGGCTGGATGCAAAACCCGGTTGGCGCTGAATTCAATTTTGAAAGCATGCGTATGGAAATGGTGAGCTTTGCTGACGTTATCTTTAACCCGGTAGCCCAGGTTAAGTTCGTTCACACTGTTTCTTCCGGTTATACCACGGGTGCCATGTTCATCCTGGGTATCAGCTCATACTACCTGCTGAAAGGCCGCGATATCGCCTTTGCCCGTCGCTCTTTCGCCATTGCTGCATCATTCGGTATGGCGTCTATCCTGTCTGTCATCATCCTTGGTGACGAATCCGGTTATGAGCTGGGCGATGTGCAGAAGACCAAGCTGGCTGCGATTGAAGCTGAATGGCACACCGAACCGGCACCGGCTGCGTTTACTGTGATTGGCTGGCCAAACCAGGAAACCATGGAAACGGATTACGCCATCAAGATCCCGTATGTGATGGGTATTATCGCAACCCGTTCGCTTGATACGCAGGTAACCGGCCTTCGTGACCTGATTGAAGACCACGAAGTGCGCATCCGTAATGGTATGACCGCGTACGGTATCCTGGAAAAACTACGTTCAGGCGACAAGTCTCCGGAAAATATCGCTGCGTTTAACGAAGTGAAGAAAGATCTGGGTTACGGTCTGCTGCTGAAGCAGTACACGCCAAACGTTGTTGATGCAACTGAAGCGCAAATCAAGCAGGCTGCGAAGGACTCTATCCCTGAAGTAGCACCGCTGTTCTTTAGCTTCCGCATCATGGTGGGTGTAGGCTTCCTGATGCTGGCCGTGTTTGCCGCTGCATTCTGGCAGACCTGCCGTCAGCGTATTACTGAAAAACGTTGGGTGCTTAAAGCCGCACTGTACTCAATTCCCCTGCCTTGGATTGCGATCGAAGCCGGTTGGTTTGTTGCGGAATACGGCCGTCAGCCTTGGGCTGTTGGTGAAATTCTGCCGGTACACATGGCAGCATCGAACCTGGCCGTCGGTGAAATCATCTTCTCACTGGTTGCAATCTGTTCACTGTACACCGTCTTCCTGATTGCCGAGTTGTACCTGATGTTCAAATTTGCCCGCAAGGGACCTAGCAGCCTGAAAACCGGCCGCTACCACTTTGAACAGAAGAACACCCCGGAAGCAGACCTGTCCCGTCAGGTTGAGGCATAAGGAGAGCAACAGATGTTTGATTACGAAGTTCTGCGATTTATCTGGTGGGCGCTGATTGGTGTCCTCCTGATTGGCTTTGCCGTGACTGACGGCTTTGACATGGGTGTGGGTGCGCTGATTCCTGTTGTGGGTAAAACTGACAACGAACGCCGCGTCATGATCAACTCTATCGCCCCTCACTGGGACGGTAACCAGGTGTGGCTGATCACCGCTGGTGGTGCGCTGTTCGCAGCATGGCCAATTGTTTACGCCGTGTCTTTTTCGGGCTTTTATGTTGCATGATTCTGACGCTGGCAGCCCTGTTCTTCCGTCCGGTTGGCTTTGACTACCGTTCAAAGATTGAAGACACTCGCTGGCGTAATGCCTGGGACTGGGGCCTGTTTGTTGGCGGCTTCGTACCGCCGGTTATCTTTGGTGTGGCATTTGGTAACCTGCTCCAGGGTGTTCCATTCGATATGGACGAACTGCTGCGCGTCACTTACCACGGAAACTTCTTCGGTCTGCTGAATCCGTTCGGTCTGCTGTGTGGCTTTGTCAGCCTGCTGATGATTGTGACTCAGGGCGCTGCATGGCTTCAGATGAAAACAACCGGTGACCTACACGACCGCGTTCGTGGCGTGGCTCAGTGGTCTGCACTGCTGACAGCTGTGTTGTTCGCGGTGGCGGGTTTCTTTGTTCAGGGTATGGACGGTTATGTAGTGACCGGCGGCCTGTCTACAGAAGCGGTGACTAACCCAACCGTCAAGCAGGTTGCTATTGAAGCGGGCGCGTGGATGACCAACTTCCACAAATACCCTCTTCTGTGGATTGCTCCGGCTCTGGGTGTATTTATGCCTGTTCTGACTATCCTGGCTTCTCGCTTTGAGAAGGGTGGCTTTGCTTTCCTGACTTCAAGCCTGACCATTGCCGGTATCATCCTGACTGCGGGTTTCTCCATGTTCCCGTTCGTGATGCCGTCAGACTTCAACCCTAACCACAGCCTGACCCTGTGGGATGCAACGTCCAGTAAGCTGACTTTGTCTATCATGACTTACGTTGCGATTGTGTTCGTGCCAATTATCCTGGGTTACACCTTTTGGTGTTACTACAAGATGTTCGGCCGTATCGATGACAAGTTCATCGAAGAAAACAAACATTCACTGTACTAAGGCAAGGAGAAGACTATGTGGTATTTCGCTTGGATTCTTGGCGTACTGCTGGCCTGCGCTTTCGGTATCATCAATGCCCTGTGGCTTGAGCATACCGATGCCATGGACAAAGACAGTGAGTAAGATGCAAGACACCCTGGGCCGGATTTATCCGGCCCTTGGAAGCGCCTGGTTGAGGGCGCTTTCATTTATTTTGGCGATAGCGTTGGTGGTTTGGTGATGTGGAACCCACACACATTTGCCGATTCCATTGGCGGATTTAATGTTGTTATCGGCCGGCAATCATTTGGGCTACTTGTACCGGCATTATTCACGGTATTGGCTTCCAGCCTCGTGCCTGGTACTGGCAATGTTTCTTTTTCCCGGTTCTGGCCTGGCTGGTTCAGGGATACGTCCTGCTGATGAAGTTTGCTTTCTAAATGCTTTAGCAGGAAAAAACAGCACGAAACTGTCAAAAAAGGTTAATTTAACCGCATATACTCGGGCAGCTTGCGCGCTTTATCGTGCAAGCTGCTTTATTTTTATCCGTTTATTGACCTTCCTCATCATCGAAGTTTTGTAACGATATTTAAGTCCGGTATAGTAAGGCGAATGTCCTTTCAGGAATGGATCTGTACTTACATGGCATCAGAGCAAAACACCGAACAGCAGCCTTTCAGCTGGCCGGTTCGCATTTATTATGAAGACACAGACGCCGGTGGTGTCGTTTACCATTCCAACTATCTCAAGTTTTTTGAGCGTGCCCGCACCGAAATGCTGCGCAGCTGCGGAATTAACCAAAATACCCTGCTTGAAGACAATGTAGCCTTTGTTGTGCGTCACATGGATATCGATTTTATCCGTGGTGCGCGTCTTGACGATGAACTAACCGTCCAAACAACAATCTCACAATTAGGCCGTGCAACGATCATTTTCTGTCAAGAGTTAGTGAATTCTGATAACACTGTCTTGTGCCGGGCTTCTGTTAAGGTAGGTTGTGTAAACCTGACCGTAATGCGGCCAATTTCAATTCCACAACATATTAAAGCGGAGATACTGCGTGACCGGTGAACTTTCGATCCTTGACCTTTTCCTGCAAGCCAGCCTGCTGGTAAAGCTCGTTATGCTGGGGCTTCTGGGAATGTCTGTAGCGTCTTGGGCTGTGATTGTTAAGCGATCTCAAGTGCTGACCCAGGCTTCACAGAAAGCCCAGCGATTTGAAGACCGTTTCTGGTCCGGCATTGACCTGTCTCAGCTTTACCATGAAGTACAAGCCCGCAAGGACAACCTGACAGGCAGCGAACAGATTTTCTATTCAGGTTTTAAAGAGTTTGCCCGTCTTCACCGCAGCAATGGCAAAGTGCCGGAAGCGGTGATGGAAGGTACTACCCGCGCAATGCGCGTCTCCCTCTCAAAAGAAGTGGATTCTCTGGAAACTAACCTGCCGTTTCTGGCAACTGTGGGCTCCATTACGCCTTACATCGGTCTGTTCGGAACGGTTTGGGGAATTATGCATGCCTTTATCGCACTGGGTGCGGTGAAGCAGGCGACTCTTTCAATGGTTGCGCCGGGTATCGCTGAAGCGCTTGTCGCGACAGCAATGGGCCTGTTTGCTGCGATTCCGGCTGTTATGTTCTATAACCGCCTGACAAGCCGTGTTGCCAAGCTGGAGCATAACTACGTCAACTTTATGGAGGAGTTCTCCAGTATCCTGCACCGACAGGCGTTTGCTGGTACCAAGGAGTAACAGGGCATGCCTTATCAGCGCAAGCGGAGAAAGCTGACTGCGGAGATAAATGTGGTGCCTTACATCGACGTGATGTTGGTACTGCTGATTATCTTTATGGTCACCGCACCTTTTGTAACCCAAGGGGTTGATGTAGAGCTGCCGCAGACACACGATGCCATGACTGCCGCTGACCTTGCCGACAAGCTCGGTAGTGATGAAGCACCGAGTTTTATCATTGTAGAGGTCAACAAAGACGGAGTGCTTGGACTGAGTGTGAACAATGGGGATGTTGAGCGCGGGCTGACCATCCAGGATCTCGTGGTGCGGGTTAAGGCGGAGAAAAGCCTGAAACCTAACTCACCGGTTCTGGTCGGTGGAGATGGCCGCGTTCCCTATTCAGAAATTATCCTGACGCTGGATGCGTTGCAGCAAGCGGGTGTCGGCTCAGTCGGCCTGATGACCCAGCCGATTGATTCGTAACCGGGAGTGGTATGAAGAATCAGGATAAAAACTATACCGTTGCCATTATTGTCTCGGTTTTATTCCATGGCTTGTTGTTGGTCGCACTTATTTGGGGTTCCAACTTTTCGGAAGACAAAACGCCGAATGCCGGTTCCAGTATTCAGGCGGTGGTGATTGATCCCAGCCTGGTAAATCAGCAGGCGCAGAAAATCCGCCAGCAACGAGAGGAAGCCAAGCGCGCGGAAGATGAGCGCTTGCGACGTCTTGAGCAGCAAGCTGAGCAACTGGAAAAGCAGCGAGCGGCAGAAGAGAAGCGGCTCCGCGAACTTAAGGCTCAGAAGCTGGCGGCTGAAAAGCAAGCCCGTGAAGCAGAGCGTGAGCGTAAACGTGTCGCGGAAGAAAAGCGAAAGGTTGAAGCGCAGCACCGCGAAGCTGAGAAGCAGGAACGGATAGCCCGCGAAAAAGCTGCCAAGGCTGAAGCAGAACGCAAGCGTCAGATTGAAGAGCGGAAAAAAGCAGAACTGGCAGCGAAGAAAGCCGAAGAAGCCCGTGTGAAAAAAATAGCGGAGCAAAAAGCGGCAGAAGAGGCGGCTAAGAAAGCAGAAGCCGAGCGCCAGCGCAAACTTGCCGAGCAAAAGGCGGCTGAAGAAGCTGCCCGTAAAGCTGAAGCTGAACGTCAACGCAAGATTGCGGAGCAGAAAGCGGCGGAAGAAGCTGCAGAGAAAGCCCGCAAGAAAGCGGCAGAAGAAAAACGCCGCGCCGCGGAAGCTGAGCGTAAACGCAAGGAGCAGGAAGCTGCCCTTAACGATTTGTTTTCCGGCCTTGAAGATGAAAGCGCGCAGCGAACCACTGCGCGCGGCCGTCAGGTTGATGATGCCATTCAACGTCAGGGCGCCATCTTCAAAGACATGATCCAGCAAAACTGGCTGATAGATTCAAGCATGGCCGGTCAGACATGTACGTTGAAAATGCGCCTTTCCTCCAACGGCCTGGTACTGGATGTGAATCAGGTTTCCGGAAATGATAGTTTTTGTCGGGCAGCGAAAGCTGCCGTCCTGCGTGTGAACTCTTTCCCTATGCCGGAAGATCCGGACGTGGTCGCCAAGCTGCAGGACATTGAATTGGAATTTGAACTTTAACAGGGCGAGGTTTATCCGATGTTAAAACGATTAATAGTTGGAATTGCCCTTTGTTGGCTGGCGATTGTGCCGGCTGCAAATGCGGCGTTAAAACTGGTTATTACTGAGGCGTCGATTCCGCCCGTCCGATAGGTATTGTCCCCTTCCAATGGACCGGCGCAGGTAAACTGCCAGAAGACGTTTCAGACGTTATTGCTTCTGACCTGACCCGCAGCGGTAAATTCAGCCCTGTCCCTACTGCTAAAATGCCGCAGACTCCCTACGACGAATCTCAGGTAGACTTTGATTCGTGGACGGCAATGGGCGTGGATGCGGTCGTCACCGGAAAAATCAGCCAGGATGAAGCCGGGAATTATGTTATCAGTTACCAGCTGATTGATATTGTCCGCGGCCAGCTCACACAAGGCAGGCAAAAGGGCTTCAGGATGGGCAACTGGTGCTAACCAAAGATCACGTTCTTCTGAACAACCGTTCTACCGTGAAACCAAATCAGCTTCGCCGTGCGGCTCACCGTATTTCCGATCTGGTTTATGAAAAGCTGACCGGTGAGAAAGGGGATTTCCTGACCCGTATTGCTTACGTGGTGATTGATGACAAATCCTCTCATCCTTACCAACTGCGTATTGCTGACTATGACGGCTACAATGAGCGCCTTGTAATACGTTCGAAGCAGCCACTGATGTCACCCGCCTGGTCACCAGATGGTCGCAAACTGGCTTATGTGAGCTTTGAAAACCGTCAGGCGCAGATTTTCATCATGGATATCTACACCGGTACCCGCGAGCTTATTTCTTCGTTCCCGCGCCATAACGGCTCACCACGTTTTTCTCCTGACGGCAAGAAGCTGGCGATGGTTTCATCGAAAACCGGCAGCCTGCAGGTATACATTTATGACTTTGCCACCAAACAGTTCAGACAGGTCACTTCAGGCCGCGCGAATAACACTGAACCGTTCTGGGATCCGGACGGCAAGTCTTTGATTATCACATCCGATCGGGGTGGTAACCCACAGATTTATCGAGTAAATTTAGACGACGGCTCGACTCGTCGCATCACATGGCAAGGCAGCCAGAACCTGGGTGGGCAACTCACCCCGGATGGTCGTTACCTGGTAATGGTTAACCGCTCAAACAGCGGCTACAACATCGCCAAGCAGGACCTGAAAACCGGAGCGGTGCAAATCCTGACAAAAACGTTACTCGATGAGTCGCCAAGTATTGCACCAAACGGCAGCATGGTTATCTACAGTGCCATTTATGGCAAGCGTAACGTGTTGTCCCTGGTGTCAATTGACGGCCGTTTTAAAGCTCGACTGCCAGCCACCAATGGCCGTGTCCGTGCGCCAGCCTGGTCGCCGAGTTATTGATTACTTTCTATTGCGCAATAGTTAAAAAGGAAGAAACCAACATGCAACTTAACAAAGTTCTTAAGGGTCTTGCCATTGCCCTGCCAATGCTGACTCTGGCTGCTTGTAGCTCAACTGACAGCTCTACCGACAGCACTGCTGGCCAAACTTCTAACAACAACGATCAAACTACCGTTGTGACTCCGGTTGAAGGCCAGGGTACGATGACAGAGCAGGAACTGCGCAATCAGGAACTGCGTCAGTCTCAGACTGTATTCTTCGCGTTTGACGACACTGCAATTCTGCCTGAATATGAAGCTATGCTGGAAGCTCACGCAGAGTACCTGCGTAAGAACCCAGAGCTGAAAGTGATTGTTGAAGGTCACGCTGATGAGCGCGGTACTCCTGAGTACAACATCGCCCTGGGTGAGCGCCGTGCAAATGCAGTATCTAAGTACCTGCAGGCACTGGGTGTACCGGCAAACCAAATCGCTATCGTAAGCTATGGTGAAGAGAAGCCACTGGTTCTTGGCCAGAGCGATTCAGCTTACGCGAAGAACCGTCGTGCGGTTCTGGTTTACTAATTCATTAGTAACAGGTAACTACCATGAGCAGTAACACTAAGCGTTATCTCCCGCTGGCGTTACTGGTGTGTGCAGTGGCAGGCCCTGCCGCTGCACAGGCTCCGGTTGCTGATCTCAGGTCACCGGATGACAGCATCGCCCGTTTGGAGCGTATGCTTGAAGCCAGAAACCAGATGCAAATCGATATGCAGCGCCAACTTGACCAGATGGCGGGTGAAATCGATAGCCTTCGGGGCACCGTTGAAAAAAACAGCTACGATATTGGCCAGATGCTGGAACGCCAGCGTGACCTGTACCGTGAAGTGGATACGCTTCGCACTGCAAAACCTGCAGTGACTCCGGAGCCGAAAACCAATGAGCCTGAAGGTGGCGTCATTGCGTCCAATCGCAATGAAAATGAAGAATATCAAAAAGCCGTAGACCTGATTCTGAAGAAGAAGGACTACAGTGGTGCTATCTCTGCATTCAATGCTTTCCTTGGTACCTATCCGCAATCGGTTTATACACCGAATGCACACTATTGGCTGGGGCAGCTCTATTTTTCCCAGTCTAAGCTGGAAGATGCCAAAAAGAACTTTGCTGCTGTTGAAAATTACAAAGATTCCAACAAGCGTGCAGATGCGATGCTGAAGCTTGGCCTGATTTCTGAAAGGGAAGGGGACAAAGCCGGTGCGAAGAAAATTTTCCAGGATGTTGTTTCGAAATTCCCGGGAACCACTTCCGCCCAGCAAGCGCAAAACCGACTCAAGTAAACCGGCAATCGCCGGTTTTCTTTTACCTCGCACAATGCAAATTCTCTCTTGCCCGTTACACGCACTCTGTAAACCTTGAGTTAAAAAACGGTATAATGATCGGACTATTCCTAAAATGGACGCCGTGGAGCAATGAGCCAAGTCGTAACTATTGAGGACCGGACCTATCCGTTCCCGCCTAAGCCCGTTCCGCTATCAGAGGAAGAAAAAACACAATACATTGCGAGCATCAAATCCCTGTTGAAAGCGCGCGATGCCGTTCTGATTGCCCACTATTACACCGACCCCGAAATCCAGGCGCTTGCCGAAGAGACGGGTGGTTTTGTCGGTGACTCTCTTGAGATGGCGAAATTCGGCAACCAGCACCCAGCCAGCACCCTAATTATTTGTGGTGTCCGGTTTATGGGGGAATCTGCCAAAATCCTCACGCCCGAGAAGACAGTTCTGATGCCGACACTCAACGCCGAGTGTTCGTTGGATCTCAGTTGTCCGGAAGACAAATTTACTGCATTCTGCGATGCCCACCCGGATCACACTGTGGTGGTATACGCCAACACTTCTGCGGCGGTTAAAGCCCGTGCAGACTGGGTAGTGACATCCTCAATCGCATTGGAGATTGTTGAGCACCTGGACGGTGAGGGTAAACCTATTATTTGGGGACCGGATCGCCACCTTGGTGCGTATATTTCAAAGCAAACTGGCGCAGAAATGCTTTTGTGGCAGGGCGAGTGTGTCGTGCACGATGAGTTCTCTGCCCAGGCGCTTGAGCAGATGAAGGCGCTTAACCCGGATGCCGCTGTTCTGGTCCACCCTGAGTCCCCTTCAAGCGTGGTTCAGATGGCCGACGCCGTGGGTTCAACCAGCCAGCTGATTAAAGCTGCTCAAACGCTGCCACAGAAAAAGCTCATCGTGGCAACCGACAAGGGCATTTTCTTCAAAATGCAGCAAGCGGTACCGGATAAGGAGCTGTTTGAAGCCCCGACAGCCGGTGCTGGTGCGACATGCCGAAGCTGCGCACATTGCCCGTGGATGGCGATGAATGGCCTGAAAGCAATTGAATCTGCCTCAAGGAAGGCTCCGATGGGCATGAGATCTTTGTTGATGATGACGTCCGGGTTAAAGCATTGATTCCGCTTAACCGGATGCTTGATTTCGCTGCGTCACTGCAAGTGAAAGTCAAGGGCAATGCTTAAGTAGCGATTCTGATCAGGCTACAGACACAGAAAAGGCGAACACTGGGTTCGCCTTTTTGTTTGCCTGAATCTGAGGCGTTTTAACGAAGTTGCCACACGCGGCACTTGCGACCTTTGATTTTGCCAGATGTCAGCTTTTTCAGGGCTTTTTTCGCTACGTGTCGCTTTACTGCCACGTAAGAACGAAAATCCGTGACTTTGATTTTGCCAACCTGCGCACCTTCGATGCCGGTTTCGCCGGTCAGTGCACCAAGGATATCCCCCGGGCGTACTTTGTTTTTTTTACCGGCATCGATATGCAGTGTTACCATCTCCGGCGAACGAGGCGTATTGTTCAGAACAGATTCGTCCGGCAGCGCCTGAGACTTAATGTCGCGCTCGAGGTGGTCTTCCAGAAGAGCAATGCGGTATCCGTCTTCCGGCCCGAAGAAGGTGTATGCAGCCCCCTCGCTGCCAGCCCGGCCGGTACGGCCAATGCGGTGAATGTGAACTTCGGTGTCGTAAGCCATGTGGTAGTTAATTACAGCATCCAGGGCATCAATATCCAGTCCACGTGCAGCAACATCTGTCGCTACCATGATGGTGGTACTTTTGTTGGCAAACTTGAGCAACATCTGGTCGCGGTCACGTTGTTCCAGATCGCCATGCAGTGCTACGACAGAGAACCCGTCATTTTCAAGGACTGCAGCGACATCTTTCACGTCACGTTTGGTGTTACAGAACACCACCGCACTTTCCGGCTGATGTTTGAGAAGTAACAAGCGCAGCGCATGCATCCGGTCTTTGTTACCTTCACAACGGTAAAAGTACTGGCTGATGCTGCTGTCATCGTGATTTGATTCGACTTTCACCATAACCGGGGAAGTCATGATCTGCTGGCTGATGCTTTTAATCTGTGCTGGGTAAGTCGCACTGAACAGAAGTGTTTGGCGGTCTTGAGGTACTTCTTCAAAGATGGCATCCAGAGCCGGCTGGAAGCCCATTTCCAGCATTCTGTCAGCTTCATCGAGAACCAGTGTGTTGACTTCAGCGAGTGACAAACGGCCTTTTTCCATATGGTCGAGGATACGGCCCGGTGTCCCAACGATGATATGTGCCCCGTGCTCCAGAGAGCCGATTTGTGGTCCCATAGGAACGCCGCCGCACAGTGTCAGCACTTTAATGTTGTGGATTCCGCGAGCGAGGCGACGGATTTCCACTGCAACCTGGTCAGCCAGTTCCCGGGTAGGCAGAGCACCAGGGATTGAACCCGAAAGCGTTTAACGTTCAGGCGGTTCAGCAGGCCAAGCCCGAAAGCCGCAGTTTTACCGGAGCCGGTTTTGCCCTGACCAATGACGTCTTTCCCTTCAAGGATAGAGGGAAGGCTTTCAGCTTGAATCGGCGTCATGTTTTTGTAGCCAATATCATTGAGCGTGGAAAGCAGTTCAGCTTTCAACGGAAGGGTCGAAAATACTTGAGTCGTCAAAGGGGCAGTCCCGTTTTTGTAGCCTTAAACCGGCAGTTGCTGTTAGGGCGGGGACTATATCAGGAATGGTTGACAGTTGCGCGAAAAGTTTGAGGTTATAAAGCGGCCAATGGCCGCTTGTATGGGATAGGTAAATGCAGGCGTTACTGGTCTTCGGCTGCCAGCATCTGACCTTTCATCGCCAGACCGCTCAACATCATTGGCATTGCGTTGTAGACCTCTTCAAATTGGGCCAGCTCAATTGCACCATACTGTTCCATGGTGGCAATGGCCGTTTCCGGGTCGAACATCATGCTGACCGACAGAATGACACCACCAAGCAGTGCGCTGTCCTCACTGTCTTCTGGCATCAGAGCTTCCCAATCATCGCGGGTAAGGCTCCAGCCTGAAGCAGGCCATCAGCAAACTCCCGGGTACCTTCAGACACCAGTTCAGCCTCATCTAACTGACAAAGTGATGGCCATTGCCAGTTGCCCTCAAACAGAGCCTTGCGGGATGCGTTCCACCGCTCGACCACCAACCGGGCAAATTGCTCCAGCTGTTCATGAGTAGAAAAAGGTGCGGTTTCTTCGCCTCCCCAGAGGTACGCCAGCCACTCAGCCGGGTCAATAACATGCGGGGCTGCTGCCAGTGCAGTAACAAAGCCCTCAATTTGCATTGGGGACATCAGTTGGCTTTCGAGGCCATTTTCAGCAATAAAGTCAGTCAATGAAGAAGACATGATTAAAACTCGCCTTGGTATTTTGCGGGCATTGTAACAGTGTAGGGCGGCCGAGGTGAACGTAAGGACATCAAATTGCACGGATTGCCACCGCTTTGATCGTTAATTGTCCATTCGAACAAAGAATTGCATTTAGAGTGTTGACCTAATCCGGATGGATCTCTATAGTAGCGCCTCGTTGGGACGCGAAGCCCACAACGAAAACAATTTGGTGAGGTGTCCGAGTGGCTGAAGGAGCACGCCTGGAAAGTGTGTGTACGGCAACGTACCGAGGGTTCGAATCCCTCCCTCACCGCCAAATTCCAAAATTAAGACGCTCTAGAGCGTCTTTTTTGTGTCTAAAATTCAGTAATATCAGTCTCTTACCTGTTCTATCCTGTCCCATGCCAATCTATCCATATACCGAAATGGGTGTATGCCGTATTACATACTGAGTAATACCGGCTTATTCTGGTATTACTTTCACCTACCAAATCGCATCCCGTCTCACCTATTTTCAAGCAGGTTTTTCGATTTTGAGCTACCTTTTATTTATTGAATATAAAGAGGTTTATTGCCGAAAGTAATACCAAGTTTTTTAGCTGCTCTTAGTGGTTATTCTGGTATTACTTTTGTACTCAGGGAAGGAGGGAGGACTATGAGAATCAATCTCTTATCTGCAATAGCAATTCAGAAGCTCAAGCCAAAAGAAAAATCTTTTCGGGTTTCTGATGGCGGTAACCTCTACTTCCATGTGCGTCCCAATGGCTCCCGTACATGGGAGTTTCGGTACAAGCGCCGGCACACAGGAAAACCAACGATCCTTGGTTTGGGAGCCTACCCTGACGTATCACTTGCTGATGCTAGGGAACGAGCAACTGCTTATAGAAAGATGATTGGTGAGGGCATAGATCCAAAGCTCCACAAAGACCAGCAAAAATACGTGGCGGGTAAATCAGGCGCTTCTACATTACGCTCGGTTGCCGAAATGTGGATGGATGCCAAACAGGGTATGCTCAAGGAAAAGACCATACGGGATAACTGGCGGAAATTGGAGAAATACGCGTTCCCTTTGTTGGGTGAGATGCCTGTTGAAAGTATTACGGCACCAATCGCAATCGCTGCACTCAAGCCCTATGAAAAGCAGGGACTGTTGGAAACGGTTAAACGGGTAGGGCAATTGCTCAACGAGATTATGAACTATGCCGTCAACTATGGCCTGGTTCAGCATAACCCTCTTACTGGAATAAGAGAGGTATTCAGAAAACCCCAGATCACCCACATGGCGGCGCTTTCCCCGGAAGAGATTTACGAGCTGATGCGAGCCCTTTCCATTGCCAACTTGCAGTGGACCACCCGTTGTCTGATTGAATGGCTGCTCCATACAATGGTTCGTCCAAATGAAGCTGCCGGTACCGCTGGGATGAGATAGACCTGGAGCGCAAACTCTGGGTGATTCCCCCTGAAAGAATGAAAATGCGACGAAGCCATGAGGTACCACTGACACCCCAGGTCATCGCTATTCTTGAAACGATCAGGCCACTGACCGGTCATTGTGATTACGTCTTTGAATCAAGCCGCTTTGCCAACAAACCCACTGATGCCGAGACAATCAACAAGGCACTTGGGCGTATAGGTTTCAAGAACCGGACGACTGCTCATGGCTTCCGTTCTCTGGCATCCACCACTCTCAATGAGCAGGGCTTTGACTCGGATGTCATTGAGGCGGCACTTGCCCATGCTGACAGGAACAAAATTCGGTCAGCCTACAACCGAACGACTTACCTCAAACGTCGTAGGAAAATGATGGAGTGGTGGAGTGACCATATTGAGAAGGCATCGCATGGTTCGTTGTCGGTTGCTCGCTGATAGTTGGTTTACAAAATTCCGTTTTACCGAATTCAACAGGTTGACAAAAATACGGATTCCCGAATTAGCTGTTAAGAAGAAAGTAGCAACTGGTGGTGCTTGTCGAAAGAATACTTTATTGAATGCATCTAACCATAAGATATAAATGGGTCAAAATAAAAATCACCTACTTGGTATAAGAAAGATAATGTAAGTTGATACATCTTAGGGCTATTTGTGGTCGACTATGTATTTATCTATTTTAAGCTCACTACCGGATACCCAAAGATTAGTAGGGTTTCCCGAATTTCCAATATGGAAGTAACCATCCCCAATACTAATGGGAGTACCTGCACTACTTACTAATAGATGATGTGCGCCTCTGTCTGTTGTCCCAGACAATACGGTAGTATCCCCCTGTTTTCAAATGAGTCCTGTGAAGTTATAGACCTCGCAACTAATTTGCCATTAATAAATACAGGACTCCCAAATTCTATTCCGCTCTCTGTCTCTGAAAGTTTCCCTTTGTGTAATATTTGAGAGTATTCAAAAGTACGTTTAATATTTAACACTACGTCTTCAAATGCGTTAATTGTTATTAATCCTGCAGCCAGTATAAAGGCGAAGAAACCACCCACCATAAAATAGAATCTTCCCTTTGTAATCATTACGAAGTCATTTTTAAATTGCTGAACTAAATCATCGTATTCTGATTTCTCCATGGTTCCATCCTTATTCTTCCCATTATTTGGTTAAAACAACTCTATATTAGTAGCTTCAGCTTTCAACAGGGTGAAAATGGGTAAATGCTATAGGTTTAACTAAATTATGCCTCATGATTCATAAGAGGGTGTATCAATAATGAAAAAGAAGGGATTAATATAATTAAAGTAAGGTTTAAATTGGCATTTCAAATCTTGCTAATCATTGCGGCTTAATCTGGGGTCGATCTGACATAGGATAATCAACCTGAATAGGATTGAGTCATTGGACTACCGCCGTTCTCAATCACCTTTCTCGGAGTTCTTCTTTTTCTTTTATCCACGCATAGATTTCATCACTTCTCCATCCCGACGAGTTCTCTCCCAGAGATATTTGCTTCGGAAACGTCCCCATCCTTATAAAGCGGTAAATTGTCGATCTGGAGAGCCCAGTAACCTGGGTGAGCTCTCTCATTCTCAGTATCCGCATGGCTTTATCTCCCTATAGTCGTGATTTAGGTATCGGTATTAGCTCAGCAGAGGCTCTACAAATGGCTCTGCCTGTAGCTCGAGCTTTTCAATCATGTCCCAGATATCCGGGTCATCATCTTCCAGCAGGCTGAGCGCATAGCTGCGGTATTGAAGTTGGGTAAGGGTGTGCTGCTCGAGCTCCACCATGACGGTGTCTTCTTCTGGCGGCGCATCTTCAGCGTGTTGTTCTATGAGCCGGAGCTGACGAAGGGCGGCATTCTTGGCGGACATAGCTTCTTCCACTTTGTCACCGAATTCCGCCTCTGTGATGTCGGTTTTCTCTAACTGGATTATCGCCATCAGCACTTCATCCTTTGTGCTGTCCAGGTACTGTGAGGGTAGGGAGCTTATTTGGCTGATGTCCATCGTTATACGGGCATGGCGGACCTGCTCAGCCATGGCGTCCTGTTTCACCCTTTCAATCAAGGCATCGTTTACTGCCTGGAGCGCATCTTGTTTGGCAGTGAGTGCGTCTGAAACCATCTCGCCAAACTGCTCGGCATCAACAGGCATGTCATTGATGGCGTTTGACAGTTCGGTCAGTTCATCCTTGGTTTCCGTTCCTTTTAGCTGGGCAACCTGACGGATGTTATCAATCCGGGCCAGGATAGCGTCCCTGGCTTCAGTCTCCAGCCTGGCCTGTTCCGCTTCCCATTCCGTTCTGGGCTTTAACACTTCACGGCGCAAGCTGTTCAGCTCCTCTTCCACCTGTTTGCGAGTGGCTTTGACCCGTTTGATTTGGTCTTCCTTGGAAGCAATCAGCCATTGATGGAATCGACCAGGGTGGTTTTGCTTTTACTGACCTTGAGCGCCAGCGCGCCAATGCGTTCACGTCCCTTGCGGGTGCCTACATCCGGCACTTCACTGGAAGCTTCTGTACGGATGGCATCCAGAAGAGGGCGGACACTGCTGACATCGGTCAGGAGTTCAATGGCTTCCTCTTTCTCTAAGGTGCGGAGCTGGTTAAGTGTGGTGAGCTGTTTCATGGTCGGTTCCCTCGAGTTTGCTTTTGGCATCCCGGTAAACGTCGCCAATGTGTTGAATCAGGCTTGCCGGGGAAACACCGAATGTGTCAGCCTGCTTAGTCGCCTTGTCGACAGCCTTCTGGTATGCATTGTTCAGTGTTTCTAGGCTTGGCATTTTTGGCAGGACGTTAATGGTGTCCTGTAGCTGGGCTTCTATGTCAGAAAGCACGGTTTGCTCATGTTCGGCAGCGTAATCGATGAGCTGTTGTTTCTTCTCGTCCTTGGTCTTGATGACTTTCTGCAACAGCTCCCGGTCGCCTGACGCCTTGGCTGCCTTGGTCGCTTCAGAGAACGCCCTGGAAAGTTCATCCATTGTGTTGGCACCAAGCATGGCGGACAGAAATTCTTCGTAGTCACGCTGGGGGATTGCCCATGTGGCAGAGTCGGCTCGCGCCAGTCGATATACCTGTCTGGCTTGCCTTTTTCACGGTGGACATGGATGTTGCCATAACGCTTATCCTTGTATCCGTTTGCTTTGCGAGATTCCGCAAAGGTGGTTTCCATCTGGTAGAGGTAGCGCCCAATGCCCCACTGGACAGCGGCGCGTTTCATGGAGGTAGAGCGCGCAGTCTTTACCGCATCGATGTTGCGGCGGGTACCAAACTCAGCCGCATCCCATTTGGTAATGCTCCTGCCCT
>BAXG01000029.1 GCA_001310455.1 Photobacterium sp. JCM 19050 | reverse complement strand
GGCTTGGGTATAGATATAAGCCGGAGCCCGGTTATTCTGGCTTGTAGTCGGTGAATCCGTTATTGGAAGCCACTTCTGCGAACCAGTAGGCTGACTTCTTTTTGTGCCGTTCCATGGTGTCCCGGTCAACGTACAGGAACCCGTAACGTTTACTGTACCCGTCAAGCCAGGAAAACCCGTCCATCAGCGACCACATATAGTAGCCGCGGATATTGATCCCCCTGTCTATCGCAGAATGAACCGCTTTCAGGTGTGACTTGATGTAATCAATCCGGTGCTCATCATCAACCGTGCCGCATGGAGTGAGTTCTTCCTCTCTTCCGATGCCATTTTCTGTGATATAAACCGGCATGCCGGGGGCGAGTTGGTGTATCCGATTCAGCAGTTCGGTGAGGGCTTCCGGCTCCATATCCAAACTCAGGCTACCGGGCTTGCTGCCCTGAATGCGGAACAGATTTTTTACTGAAAAGAAGTTGAATGTTCCGTCCCTGCAAAGGCTTCCACTGCTTGAATCCGTTTTTTCCGCGCCAGCCCTGACGTAGCGGGGATAATGGTAATTTACCCCAACGAAATCAATTTGCGATGAAGCAATGTCGTCCAGATCATGCGGTTCCATATGGGGAAGAATATCAACATCCCGGTAAAACGTGACCATGTCTTGCGGATAGTCACCGGACAGCGCCGGCTCCAGGAACCAACGGTTCAGCAGCCCGTCTGCAAGCAAAGCCGCTTGCTGGTCTGCGTCTGATTCACTGTAGGGGTAAAACGGCGACATGTTGAGTACAAGGCCGATTTGTCCCTGCGGGCAAATTGAGCGAAACCGGCTGACAGCTTTAGCGTGTGCGACAACGTAGTTATGCGCCACCTGAATAGCGGTGGCAAAATTCTTTTTTCCGGGCGGATGGAGCCCTGTCGCATAGCCATTAAGTGTGATGCATCCCGGCTCACTCAAGGTAACCCAGCGCTTAACCCGGTCACCGAACAGACGAAAACAAGCCTCAGCGTAAGCGACAAATTCAGTAATGGTATCCGGGTTTTCCCAACCGCCTTTTTCCGCCAGCCACTGCGGTAAATCCCAGTGATAGAGGGTGACATTGGGCTCGATACCGTTTGATATCAAGGTGTCAAAAAGCCGGTTGTAAAACCGGATACCTTCGGGATTCAGTTTTCCATCCCGGTGAGGGACTAATCTTGGCCAGCTTAGTGAAAGCCGGTATCCGTTATGGCCGAGATCACGCATGGTGGCGACATCCTGCTCCATGCGATTGTAGTGATCACAAGCTTGCTGGGGGGTAGCTCTCCCTACGATTCTGTCAGGCTGCTCGGTACAAAATACTTCCCAATGAGACGGTGTGCGTCCTCCTTCACCGTTTGCCCCTTCAATCTGTAAAGCGGAAGTCGCTGATCCCCAAATGAATCCGTAGGGAAAATCATACGAGGTCATGATTAATTGGTTCCATTCTCAATAATGATATTTTGCATGCACAGGTGCACATTTTTTTGTATATGACGGCTCATTATGATGTAAACGGACTGTGAAAAGCGTGCCCTGTGTCAGTTTATTGGGTTGCATATGATGGTGTGCTTATCCCGAGAGGCTGCGTTACATTTTTTGTGTTAAGGGTATGATTTTAAAAAAATGAATCGAGTTACCGGGTTATTTCATACAGCTCAAGTGGCAAGCCGTCCGGGTCCTGAAAAAACGTAAACCGGGCGCCGGTATATTCATCCGTTCTCATCGGCTCGCATTGGATACCATGATTTGACAGATGAGAGACGGCGGCCGCAATATCTTCAACCTGAAGGCAAGGTGGCGCAGGCCCTGAGCCTCCGGGTAACTGGGACGGGGTGGTGCGTCCGGAAAAGAAAACAATTCAATTTGCGTGTTATCTGGAAGCGCCAAATCAAGTTTCCACGAGTCTCTTTGAGCCCGGTAGTTTTCAGCTACAACGCGCATTCCCAGTATCTCCGTGTAGAAATGCCTGGAGGTGGGGTAATCTGAGCAGATAATGGCTGCATGGTGGGTGCCTTGAAGCATAGGTGGTCTCCGAGTCAAAGGATGCTGGGAACAGCAGTCAGAAGTATCAGTAAATGACATCAGCAAGCCTCAAGTCAATGGGTTAGAGACGTTCTGTCGAGTATTTCATCAACTGCCAGCTCCCAAGATTTATCTTGTTGATAAACCCTCCCGAAGGGCGAGTTTGATTGGCTCTCATTCTGCGTTGCTGTTTTTTGATTTAGAGCCACTATATCGTCAAAACAGCGCCTTGACTGACAGCCAATCAACTCTCGCTGAAAACTGCATCTTGAGGTGGCTTGGGTATAAACATTCACCTGAAAAATAAAAAACAAGAGATCCACCTATCAAATAGATAGGCACCAACGTTTTTTCATTGTCCCCGCCCGGGCGTAACATCGCCGTAAACCCATTTGGAGACAATGCTATGGCGAACAATAAAACACTTACTCAGGGCAATGGCGCCCCGGTAGTAGACAACGATAATAGCCTGACTGCCGGTCCTCGTGGTCCAATCCTCCTTCAGGATACATGGCTGGTTGAGAAACTGGCACATTTTGACCGTGAACGTATCCCTGAGCGCGTTGTTCACGCTAAAGGTTCTGCTGCCTTCGGTACATTTACCGTGACTAACGATATCAGCAAGTACACCAAAGCGAGTGTGTTTGGGGAAGTCGGCAAGAAAACTGATGTGCTCTTGCGTTTCTCTACCGTTGCTGGTGAACGTGGTGCTGCCGATGCAGAGCGTGACGTGCGTGGCTTTGCCTGAAGATGTATACCGATGAAGGTAACTGGGACCTGGTAGGTAACAACACCCCTGTTTTCTTCATCCGTGATCCACTGAAGTTCCCTGACTTCATTCACACTCAAAAGCGTGATCCGAAAACCAACCTGCGCAGTGCAACGGCAGCATGGGATTTCTGGTCCCGTCACCCTGAATCACTGCACCAGGTCACTATCCTATTCAGTGACCGCGGTATTCCAACCGGTTTCCGTAATATGGACGGTTTTGGCAGCCATACTTACAGCTTCATTAACGAAAACAATGAACGCTACTGGGTGAAGTTCCACTTCAAAAACCACCAAGGCCACCGTCATTACACCGATGAGGAAGCCGCGAAGATCGTAGGCAAGAGTCGTGAATCTTCTCAGGTTGACCTGTTTATGGCTATCGAAGAGGGCAATTTCCCTCGCTGGGATGTGAAAGTACAGATCATGTCTGAAGCGGAGGCGGAAACTTACCATATCCATCCATTCGACCTGACCAAAGTATGGCCACACAAAGACTTCCCACTGATTGAAGTGGGTGTGATGGAGCTGAACCGTAACCCTGAAAACTACTTTGCGGAAGTTGAGCAGGCTGCGTTTACACCGGCGAATATTGTACCGGGAATCGGCTTCTCTCCAGACCGTATGCTGCAAGGCCGCCTGTTCTCCTATGGCGATACCCAACGCTATCGTCTGGGCATCAACCATAACCAGATTCCGGTAAACCGCCCTAAGTGCCCGGTCCACAGCTCACACCGTGACGGCCACATGCGCATGGATGACAATGGTGGTATGTCTCCGAACTATGCGCCGAACCGTTTTAATGACTACATGCCGACTCATGATGCTGAGCCTGCACTGAAGCTGGAACGTGAAGCGCTGCACTACAACTTCCGTGACTATGATGACGACTATTTCACACAGCCACGCGCGCTGTATCGTCTGATGGATAAGGATCAACAAGGCCGTTTGGTGAAAAACCTGGCAGCATCATTGGGTGATGTTGAAGTGGAAGAGATTGTCCGTACCCAGGTCGATCTGTTTACCCAGGTGGACGAAGAGTTGGGCGCGGCGCTTAAAGTGGTCCTGAACCTCGCTTAATCTACGTTCAAAGAAAACGGCTCCTATGTGGGGCCGTTTTGTTTATTGGAAAATAAGCTGACAAGGATCAACCTTCCCCGGGTTCCCGGATTTGATAAAGGTGTGTTTCGCAAGGCTCCTGACAACCGCAAAGGCGCTCACTCAGGATCTCGTCTGCTTTTTCAATCATTGGCTTGGGTCGGCTGGTTCTAAGGCGCATTAAGAGCGCGAGAACAGTAAAACCAATTACACTAAGTGTGGCAGCCAGCAGAACGCCCCATTCAGTCAGGAATGACAACATCCGCCCTCCTTTCCGCCACAACCACATCCGGATTTCTTTGCCGCTGATTTGAATACACCAGGCTTCAGTGAAAGCCCCGATGCTGATGGAGTGCGAAGTGAAAATCCTGCTTTGAGAACTGGCTGGGCCTTGTCTTTGCAACATCCTTTCTCTGATTTACCCCGCGGGCACATTCCCGGCCCTGTTCTGCAGAGGTAAGAGGAAGCAGACTTGCCAAATCAAGGTTTGCCAGACTGTCTGCATCCAGCATGGACGATGACTTAAATACGTCCACATTCATCGCCAATAATTTACCAAGCATTTTCTGACCGATATTGCGGACAATTATTCGATCTATGTTTTGCTCAGCAATCAGATCGAATACGACTTTTTTATTGGCACAGCCACTTTCGCGAGCCGGGTTAGAGATCTTTGCTGTCAGGTTGCCTGCACTGTCAAATATGGCCAGTTCTGCGGCTTTGCTGAAATGCCCGGCAAGGCATTCGCCGCGAACTGGCATCAAGGTTTTTCTCATTGTTGTTCTCCGTGTTCATTGCTTTCTGCCATCACCAAGGCTTTGCCTTGTAGCAGGCAATCGGCCACCTTAAAACGGGCAGATTTCACGATGTTTGCCAGGGTTTGTCGGGACACGCCCATTGCCTCCGCCGCCTGAATCTGTTGCATGCCGATATGGTCTACCAGTCGCAATGCTTCAAATTCGTCTGCCAGAAGAGTGTGATGTTCCAATTCCCGGGCTGGGATTCCATTGGGTTTAAACATTGAGCGGGCAGGGCGTCCGCAAATAGTGCGTTCTACTTTGGGTCTTGGCATCGGGGGTTCCGGCTCCAATCAGATGAATGCATTGTAAATCTGTTTGTGGCATATGCCATGTTCTTGATCAATTTATGATAAGTGAATGCTTGCCGGTTTTTATGCAATCAGGGCTACAAAATGACCGGTAACAGCGATATCGTTTCCAAGATGAATTGACGGGAGGGCCGGTTATGAGAACCATTGATGAAAATATCTGGGTCTTTGATGGGAGCCCCGTGCCATTTTTTGGGCTACCGTACACTACGCGGATGACTGTTGTCAGGCTGCCAGCAGGTGAGCTTTGGTACACAGCCCGATACGAATTGATCAACCATTGAAAGAGGCCTTGTCAAATCTTGGTCCGGTCAGTTATCTGATTGCGCCCAACCACCTGCACCACCTGTTCTTGCCTGAATGGAAATCAGCGTTTCCTGACGCTAAGGTATTCGGCACCCAGGAAGTTATTCGTAAGCGAGCAGATATTACCTTTGATGGTGCGCTGGAGCGTGACGTCGAATGGCCTTGGGAGCAAGAGCTGGATCAACTGATGTTTACCGGCTCGCCAGCTATGCAGGAATGTGTGTTTTTCCATCGAAGTTCCCGTACATTGATTGTCACTGACCTGATTGAAAATTTTTCTGGTGATGGCTTTAAACCCTGGCAGCGACTTGTTGCAAAAGGAGCGGGAATCATGGCACCGAACGGGAAAATGCCGGTGGACTGGCGGTTAAGTTTTATGTTCGGCAAAGCCAAGGCCCGGCGCCATTTAAAGCAAATGCTTGCGTGGAACCCGGAACGAATCATCATGGCACACGGTGAAATAATTCCCGAAAGTGGTACGCAATTTCTGAAGTCATCATTTCATTGGCTGGATTAGGATTGTAAAGACATGGAACAGTCTGTTTTACTCTTTATCATCGCTTCACTGACGCTGAACCTGATACCCGGGCCGGATGTCGTCTATATCGTTTCGAATACGCTGAGGGCGAAAGTATCTGGAGGAATTCTTGCTGCTGCAGGTCTGGGAGTGGGCTACCTTTTTCATACGATGGCGGCGGTTTTGGGGCTGTCTGCAATCGTAATGAGCTCAGCGATGCTGTTTTCTGTTGTGAAATTTATCGGTGCCGCCTATTTAATCTATCTGGGTGCCGGTATTCTCTGGTCTACATGGCGCGGCAAATCGACGATACATTTTGAAGCTGGGGGAACAGCTCTCAACAACAAAAACGTCTTCATCCAAGGGGTGATTGTCAGTATTTTCAATCCGAAAGTAGCGCTGTTTTTCCTTTCATTTTTGCCGCAGTTTGTCAGTGCTGGCGCAGAAAACGTGGCGTACCAACTTCTATCGCTGGGTATCTTGTTCAGTATATTAGCAACGTGCTGCAACACGCTGTATGCCTTGCTGGGGGGTATGTTGTTTGGGCATCCCGCATTTTCCCGTTCAGTTAAAGCGGTGGAGAGTGTTTCGGGCGCCTTGCTGGTTGGGTTGGGTGTTTCAATGGCGCTGAAGGAAAACTAATCGTGTGAGAAACATAAGCCGCCCTTTGGTTGGGCGGCTTTGTGTTTTAGTTGGAGACTTGCAGAGGACTTTCGATAAAGTCGAATGCGCCACTGTGGATATAAACAATCCGGCAGTCACTGATATAGCGGACACTGTGAACCTGCATTTTGCGGATATAGGCATTTTCACCGAGGGTGAACAGGCGCTCTTCGCCGTCTTTCACCAGTTTGCCGTCTTGTTCCAGATAAAACTGAACGGCCATATCACCTTCGACCATCATGGTCATATCGTCACCCGGGTGGCAATGTGGTGGCTCACTAGAGCCAGCTTCCCAGGTTTCCATCAATACTTCTACGCCATCGGGATCCTGCGGATAACCACCGCGGCATTTGAACCCTGCCGGGCCACCGGCTTCGGATTTCAGGTGTTGCCACACGTCACTGGTATTTGCGTCAGGTTGTTGGGTGCTCATAGGAATTCCCCGGTTACGTTTATCTAGTTTGCTGAAGCGCAAATAGTACGCCCGTTTCCGGTTTTTTCCCATTTTGAACGTTAAATTAAGCCGGTTTTAACTGATTGTTAGTATTTGATTTTTAATGAGTTTCGTTTTTGGAAACTATGTTATCAACGCGGATAAGCACTTTAAGTACCTCAAAGCGCCTTAATACGCTTGGGGGCGATGTAGTAGATGCGGTTTCCGGCTTTGACGGTATCGGAAACCGGTGGGTTGATTTTTATACCGTTGCCGAAATCAATGCCAATCAGTGTTGCTTCATGTTGTTGCTTCAATCCGGTGAACAGATCACCTACCGTAGTGTCCGGTTTGTCAGGGTAGGCAATGGAATACTGGGTCATACCAATAGACGTTGAAAGTAACTCGTGATGAAGAGAGCTGGAACCGGGGTCGACAGCAGCTTTCGCCAGCATTTCGACTGAGACGGAAGGAACGCACTCCACATTAGGGCAGTGCTGCCTTGCCAGGTTTGCAATGGATTCATCCTGGAAGTAGGCAAGGATATGGGCATCCGGGTTCTGATTTACGCAATACAGGATGGCAGAAAGTGTAATATCGTCTTCCGGATTATCGATAATGATGGTGCTAGCTTGGGCGACATTGGTTTTATCCATGCCTGCTTTGTCGGTAAAGCTCGGAACGCGGACAAATTCAATTTCGCCCGGAAGCGGGTTGTCCATTTCAGGCCGGACAGCGAGGACGATGCTCCGGTTCCCGTGTTCTCCGTGTTGGAGAAGGTTAATAAGGTGCAATGTCCGCTGGTCATTCCATCCTAATACCAAGTAGTGATTTTGCACGGTGAGGCTCCTTCTTCCTTTTAGCTGGTGTTGCCAGACATCCAAAAACAGTGATGCAATTTGACCAATTCCCATTGCAAACAGGCTAAGGCCACCGGGAATGACCCAAAGTGCAACTATCCACTTTCCTGCGGGTGTTGTGGGAGACATATCGCCATAACCGACGGTTGACGCGGTAACCATCAGATAGTAGACGAAATCAGTGAACGAGGAGGTAAGTGCTTGCTCACCTGCGAGACTCAGAAAGAGCCACGATGAAAGTAGATAGCTGAACACAAAAACGGCCACGGTGCGGCCGCTCAACTGTGTGAATCTTCTAAGTAACCAGCGCCTGAGAAAAATCCAAATTGACATATTCTTCCATGAATCAGAATGCTAAAGACAGGCCTACCGATACCAGCCAACCTTCTTCATCATAGAAGGTAATGTTGGAATCAGACTCGTCGTACCCCAACAATGATATAAAGCTCAAACTCTGATATCCAAAGAGATTTGGATATTCGTGAGCCAGGAAGAATCCCAATCCGCTGTCTTCACGCATCTTGTTGTAGATAGGATGTGTCCCGTCATAGTCAGCTGATGACATATCGGCAGAGAGCGCCAATCTGTGATTACCGATTGAGGTGAACAAAGCGATTTGGTAGTTAATTGCGTCATACGCCATGGCCTTTCCATCAGCATCAACACCCAAATAACTGATGGCGGGTTGGATCATGGTGCCGGGTGCTATTGGAAATCGGATAGATGCTTTTGCGTACTTGATGTCAGCGTCACGTTTGAGCAGCCCGGTGTCAATTGCGGTGACATTGTTGGCCCAGTAATTACCGCTTTTCTCGTCGTCTATTTCCCTGCTGCCGATACCGGCTTCAAGCGAAAGCCCTGAGTGTACAATGTTGCTCCATTGGACCCTGACTGCGGTAACCGATTCATCCGTATCCTGTCGCTTTAAGCCGCTGCCCACCGTGTAAGGGTCTTCCCAGGTTTCATTGCTGAAAAGGCCCGGAATAAATCCAACGGAGATACTTGATCGCTCGCCTAGATTGCGGCTGTAACCTATTTCAAAGTGCGCATTGCCCAGAGCTACGTCTTCCCGAGCCGTACCCAGATAGATTGTATTCCCGCCGTCAGAGGTGGTATAGCTGATTTCACCCAGAGGGAAAAAGACAGGAGAGGTGTCAGATTTGGCTTTATCACTGGACGGAGACGCATCGTCATCCATATTAAACTGCGATCTTCCGGAGGAAAAACCGGTGTTAATGGCAATTTCTCCGTGAAAACCGGGATCATTGGCATGAGCTCGGAGATAATTAAATTGCCTGCCAGACAGATGAAAAGGGTTGGAAGTCCTATCTTACGATACATGTTTCTCTCCTTGAAACCGGAACAAGTTTAGCGAAATATTTCACCTGAAATCACATGCCGTCACCAAAATATCGTGAAGGTCTGTATGGTTGAAATTAATCGCTTAAAATGAAAATTCAATGACACATCATAGTATTACCGAAACCTTTTGGGTATCCGCTTTTTCTATGCCCTGAGTGTTCGAAGGCCGGAGAATCTGGCTTGCCCGCCGACTTTGACTGTATCTATCCGGTCGTCATCAAATGTCAGGTTCACGTGAATCAACGACTCCCTGCCCATCGCCCGGCCTTGGCTGAACCGATAGTGTGGGCCCAGAGACGGAACTTCTCTGGCCAGGTAACAGGCCAACGCGCCATTTGCGGTGCCTGTTGCACATTCTTCATTTATGCCAACCAGCGGAGCAAAGTTTCGGCCATGAATTGTGTGCTGATCATCGTCAATAGAGAACTCAAATAGATGGAAGGCAAGGACATCGTGGGATTGGCAGTACGCATTAATCGCATCCAGGTTTGGTTCGACAGTGTCGAGCATCCCGGAGCTGACGGGGACGATGACATCGTTGGCCCCAACAGAAATGATGTTAATAGGAAGGGAGTCGACATCCAGATCGACAGGATTGAGGTTAAAAAGCGGCGCGATTTCTTCAACCGGAAGTTGACCCAGGAATTTTGGCGCAGGGTAGGAGACCAAAATGTCGCCTTTTTCAGAAATATCCACGGACAGGCAATCTGCTTGAGTACTAAATTGGTAAGTGCCCGGTTCGATCCGCCTTTCTGAGTACAGTGTAAAGAATGCTGCGAGCGTTGCGTGGCCGCAGAACATGACTTCGCTAACCGGAGTGAAGTATCGGACAGTCAGGCTCTGCTTTGCATCGATCGACACAAATGCAGTCTCCGAAAATCCTACCTGACTGGCTATGGCCTGCATTTGTTCCTTATCCAGGCTTTCCGCATCAAGAACAACGCCTGCCGGGTTTCCTCCCTCACCATTCAAACAAAATGCGTCAACTAAAAATACTTTCACCTTCATGTGCGGCTTTCCTTAACCTTGGGCTCTTTGAGGCAATCAAACCCAGAATAGCGCGAAAGTGATTGCTATATAAGTGTTTGTTTTCATTATCTGCAATGAGATGAGTGAATCGATAAATGATTGACTACTTGATGGTTTTGGAAGAAAGCCCTTTCAGCCGACGAGCCATTTTTTCCAGCGCTTGACGCCGTAGACTGTTCTCCCTGAGAAATAATTGTTGACGCTCAAAAGGGGAGAAGTATTTGGCTTGAAGAGCGAGGGCATTCAGATGATAAGCTTTCAGAGATTGCAGTGTCGGGACCGCTTCTGGATGTTCCGGTTCATGATCTGCAAGCTCTGCCCGGTATGCCTGTAACCGGTCAAAAAGCGGCGTGTCAAACAAGACGGGATTCTGGTGCAAAAACGAATTGTCAGACTGTTTGTGAGGGGTATTGAGCAAAAGAGGTTGTTCGGGGGCTAAAGGTGGTTTTACTCCGGGGCCGGAATAAAGTGAAGTAGAGAATGGAAACGCAGATGACTCGAATACACTCAATGTTAAAACAACGATAAAAAATATCTTAAAAACATGTCGCATATGTATTCACACCCATTCTGGTTATTATTTGCCACGCGGTGACAGCAAAGGCCATAGGTATTTATATTCTGGCAAGTATGCTCGGAATATGTACCAATTTATATGGGTCAAATTTGTGGAAATATCGAAGAGATCCACATCAAAAAGTAACGATAAGTGACGTCTGAGTTGGTTTGTTTTTTACGCAAATCGCCAAATTGGAATTCTTGACTTTCACCAATTGAAGACATGCGCTTTCTGAGTTTTGATTCTCAAAAATCGAAAACTCTGCCTTTTTCCGATACAAGATCGTTTAAATTTCAATCTCAATATTTTTACAGAGAACGACAACCCAAACAGTATCAATGCTATGTACTTGTTATTACTTATTTCAAATTAACGTAGACTGGGGTGATAGTGGTGTCTTAAAGATGAGATCTGAGTCTTTTCGGATATTTTTTTGCTATGAATATCAGTTATTCAGACAAGAAGATGTGAAAAACCGGACAGTCAGATATCTGCCCGGTTAAAACAATCAGAACAGAAGAATACTTCCCCACGTGATGACAACCAGGAGCAAAGAAACAAATACGGCAGCTGAGCCAATATCTTTTGCTCGCCCACTCAGTTCGTGGCGCTCTGGTCCAATGCGGTCAACAACGGCCTCTATCGCTGAATTTAGCAGTTCAACAATAACAACCAGGAACAGGCTGGCGATCATCAAAAGTTGTTCGATATGGTTAACGGGCAGGAAAAAAGTCACGCCGGTCATAATGACAAGGAGGATGAGCTCCTGTCGGAAAGCTGCCTCGTTTTTCCACGCGGCTTGCAGCCCTTGAATTGAATAACCGGTTGCATCGACGATTCGCTTTAGCCCGGTAACTTGTGGTTTCATCAGTTTGTTTCTCTCTTATATTTCGTATGTGCAAAGCCGCCCTAAACGACAGGGCGGCATAGCCTGTTCACCTCAGTCAGTGAGCTGTACCATTCTCACAACCGGCCAGGATATCCATCCCGGGCTGATACGTTTTTGTGGTGACAGACATCATACCCAGAATGGTATGAAATAAGTTGTCTTGTGAATACTCTTTGTTTTCAGCGTTTTTGACAATGCATTCGCGATTGATATTGTGATGCTCTGTATAAGATGGAGACATCCACATGATCATAGGAACGGTTTTTTGCTCTGCAGGTGCAATGTCATAGGGCAAACCGTGAAGGTAAATCCCGCTCTCACCCAGTGACTCGCCGTGGTCCGAAAGGTAGAGCAGGGCGGTATTATGCTGTAAATCGTTGGTTTTAAGAACACTAATTATCCGGCTGAGAATGTAGTCGGTGTAGACAATGGTGTTGTCATAGGTGTTCAAGAGCGCCTGCTGTGAACAGTCCTGAATTTCAGCGGTGTCACAAGTAGGTGTAAATACCCGGAACTTTTCTGGATATCGTTTGAAATAGGTCGGACCGTGACTGCCAATAAGGTGTAACACGATAACGGTATCATGTTTCGCATTACGTACTTTGTTTTCAAGGCCGTCTAGCAACACACTGTCGTAACAGGTGCCTTCTGCGCACTGCTGTGGGTATTTTGAAGGGTCGATAGTGATATGTTCGACTCGGTCACAGACACCTTTACAGCCGCCGTCATTGTCTTTCCAGCTTACATCGATACCCGCATGTTCCAGCACGTCCAATAGGCCTTCTTGGTGGCGTGCGGTAATTGCGTTGTAGTTATCGTGGTTCAGCACTGAAAACATGCAAGGTACGGATACCGCTGTTGCCGTTCCGCAGGACGTTACATGCTGGAAGCTAATCACGTCTTCTTTAGCCAGGCGCGTTGGTAACCCGGCTGTAGCCATTAAGGGAATAGTTCATTCCACGGGATGTTTCCCCAACAACCAGAACCACAACGTTAGGTTTCTTACTTTTGTTGTTGTCTTTTGCATCGGTGCCTAATTCTGTAAACGGCAGGTTTTTCTCGTACAGGCTGTATTTGGCATAGCGGAAGGTTGCACTGAGATAATTGGTCGGGTTTATCAGTGATTTGACTTCACCATGGTTCCTGACAAGTGAGGCGTAGTCTTTGTAGTACAATGCAGCCACGCCGCCCGCAACTGCCAATGCGCAGACAATAGAAATGACTTTTTGGAACAGCAGCCGACGTAAAGATTTAGGGAATTCTACTTTCACGGAAAGCACGGCGATAATTGGCAACACAACAAGTGCCAAAACCCAGAGCGCCAGAGAGAAAGAGAGGTAACTGGTGGCTTCGCTTTGATTGGTCTCAAAGATGTTAACGATCATGTCGTAGTTGAAATATTGACCGTAGGTCACCATCGCAAAAGTGGCCAATGTCGACAGAGTAATCAGCAGCGGAACGATGATTTTATATACGACGGGCCAAACCAACAGCGTAAAAAGTGTGAAGCACAGAACCGAGATGAATAACGGAATGCTGGCAACGAAACCCCAGTCAATTGGCTGGGATTGGGAAAGAATGTCGAACAAGTGGGTCCAAAGTCCGGCATTTTGTGCCGAAGCGAAGAAAACTGCCACGAGCAAGGTAAAGTTTATATGGCTTATGCGCCGTTTCATTGCATTACCCCCGGTGATGATGATCACAAAAAGCGGGCATTCTTGCACACCCTTGGGCAAAATGTAAGAAGTTGTTTCGGCATTGGTAGTGTCGATGTTCTAGCGGAAAAATATCTGGTTAATAAATGATTAATAATTCAAAGAATAAAGAAACGTCAGAGTTGGCAAGGCGCCTTTTTGATATGACATGGCCGATGATTTTCGGCGTACTGTCACTGATGAGCTTTCAACTGGTAGATTCGGCTTTCATTGGACGGCTCGGTATTGAACCGCTGGCAGCCCAGGGGTTTACGATGCCAATTCAAATGCTGGTGATTGGTTTGCAGGTTGGTCTGGGTATTGCGACGACTGCGCTGATTTCGCGGGTATTAGGAAACGGCAATGAAAGAGAGGCCAGCCAAATTGGTGGCTTGGTTGTCATTACCGGCGCACTGAGTGTGTTCGCTCTTTGCGCAATTGTCTGGATGGGAAGGGATTTCATTTTGGGCTTTTTAGGGGCGCACGAAAACCTGTTCCCCATCATCGACAGCTACTGGAAAGTTTGGTTGGGCAGCGCCTGGACGGGGGCAATGCTCTATTTTGCGTATAGCCTTTGCCGTTCTCATGGCAACACGATGCTGCCGGGGATCATGATGGTGGTGACCAGTTTGCTGAATATGGGCCTCGACCCGCTCTTTATGTTTACATTCGGAATGGGTCTGAACGGAGCCGCGTGGGCAACCATTGCCGCATTTGGTTTCGGCTTGGTGGTGGTGTTTCCGCTGGTTGTTCACCGAAACTGGCTGATCTTCGATTGGAGTGGCCTGGAAGTAAGAAGAAGCTTGGCAGACCTTGGCAAGATAATGGCTCCTGCAATGACAAGCCAGATGTTGCCACCTTTGGCATCGACGTTGGCAACAAAACTGGTGGCCGGTTTTGGTTCTGCTGCAGTTGCTGCCTGGGCGCTGGGATCAAGAGTGGAGTTTTTCGCCATTGTTGTTGTGCTTGCTTTGACCATGTCAATGCCTCCGATGATTGCCCGGATGTATGGGGCCGGAAACAGGCAGGGTGTCACTACCACACTTGCGATTGCAATGAAGTTTGTTTTGTTTTGGCAGTTGCTTATTGGCGGGGGGATTTGGTTGATGGCTAACCCACTTGCGACCTTCTGGCAAATGACAATCAGGTTGTAGATATTCTGCATGTACACCTTGAGTGGGTGCCACTTAGCCTTTCCCTGCTGGGAATATGTATCCTGCTTGTTTCAGCGTGCAATGCATTGGGAATGCCTATGCGGGGATTGACGATTTCTGTTTTGCGTTTGTTTGCCTGTTTTCTGCCTTTTGTCTGGTTGGGAGCAAAGCTTGCTGGTCTCAACGGAATATTCATTGGCGCAGCAACAGGAAACATTCTGGCGGGCATTGTTGCATACAGATTGTACCAAAAAGGTTTTAAAGTGGGGGAAAGTGCTTAATTTCAGCTCAAAGGATCGGTTGGATAAATGAAGACTAGTTGTACAACCTTAGTCTCGAATATATATAAATTTGGTCAAATTATTCGTCGGGTTGTTCTTTACTTGTATTAGGGTTGTTCTGGTTTTAGAGAAAATGATCCTGAGATGTTTGTTTTAAGATTGGTTAAAGAGAATTCATTAATAATTTTATTTAAGCAGTTCTTAATGTACTTAGCTGCCTAGATTTTATGGTATACCTGAGCGGATGAACCTTTATTGATATATCCGTAAGCTAACTCACTGAAAGCAAATATTATCAGTGTGAATGAAAGATGTTCAATTCTTTACATTCCATGACTGCGTTGGTGTGGAATAATAAAAAATGTGTAAGAGTGTTCTTCTTTTAGAGAATAAAGAATTACGATGAGTTACACTAGAATTTGAACCGTATCAACGGTCGAATAAACATAAAAATGTGAACCAAAATCACATAATTTAGATTCTAATTATTTCTGTCAATACGTTGCCGATACTATGAAAGGCAACATTTATCGTGGATAAATCTGTTTGTCATGATGCCAGATTATGCGCTTTGGGATAGTTTGCAATCACCGGTGTGGATCTTTGATATAGATTGCAAAAGAATCAGCTGGGCTAATAAAGCAGCATTGATGTTCTGGAATGCAGAAACGTTGGATGAAATAAGCCAGCGTGACTTCTCTAAAGACATGTCCGAAGCTGTTAACGTGACGCTCAGCCAGTATCAAAAGCGCTTTGATGCCGGTGAAAATATAAAGACCTGGTGGAACCTGACACCGGGCAACATAACGCGTAAGGTGCTTTGTCATTTTACCGGTTACCTCACGCCTGAAGGGCGCACAGCCATGCTCGTAGAGGTAATCGCAGACGAACCCTGCTTGCGACGCGACATTGCACTTGCCGACTTCACTAACCTCGCATTGCTCTTTGATTCTGACGGGAAACTTGTCAGTGTTAACCATGCTTTCGAAGAATACTTCGGGAATGAACTTCGCGATCTGGCTGCTTTCGCTACGGATACCCACCTGGCTCGCCGATGGCTGAGAAGTGCGCGCAGCAATGGATTCTTCCAGGCGGGTGCTCGCTGTTGGACCGGCCAGAATTTTCAGTGGTTTGATGTAGAAGGGGTTTGGTTAGGGGACCGTCAGCAACTCTTGCTGCATTTAAGTGATCTCAGTGACCTTGGCGAAGGCCGTGATGAAATGCAGCTTGTACGGCACCATGCTGAAATGGACTACCTTACAGGGCTGGTTAACAGACGGGGTTTCGGCAAAGTTGTTCATGGGGAAAATGATAAAAACCGGTCTTACAGTCTCCTTTTCCTGGATATCGACGGGTTTAAACTGATCAACGACACGCACGGACATTCCGTGGGTGACCGGTTATTGACCGACATTGCTGAGCGTCTCAAGTTGACACTCGACAACCGTGGGCTTTTGGCCCGGTTTGGCGGGGATGAGTTCGTTATCAAGATCGATCGTTCTCAGGTCGGGATACCGGGAGATCTGGCACGAGAGCTTATTGCTGAATTGAACCGTCCATTTGAAATCGGTGATATTGGTGAAATCATTATGGGTTGCAGCATTGGTATCGCCCGATACCCTGAAGATGCGGATAACCTGGATACACTGATTACTTATGCTGACATGGCGTTGCATCGAGCCAAATACCTGGGACGAAACCGGAGCCTGTACTTCACACCTGAAATGGCATGCGCACTTCACCGTAAGGCACGTTTGCGCCATCGATTGTCTATTGCTCTGGAGAAGTGTGAGTTTTCCGTCCACTATCAGCCAATAACCCGGTCGGATGATGGGATGCTGAAAGGTTTTGAAGCGTTGGTGCGTTGGAACGATGAAGAGCTTGGTCATGTTTCACCCGCAGAGTTTATTCCCCTGGCGGAAGAAACGGGTCAAATCGTCCAATTGGGCCGATGGATCATGCAGCAAGCGCTCAAGCAATTGCGCACCTGGCGGAGCAAATTTGGCATTGATTTGATGGTGAGTGTGAACCTTTCCCGTGCACAGTTGCAGCCGGGGTTGGCTCCCTATGTTTCAGAGCTGATGAAGCAATATGATATCAAGCCCTCTCAGGTTGCACTTGAGCTGACCGAATCAACAATGCTGCTTGATTACGATGAGGCACGCCATTGCATAGAAGCACTTGGGCAGATAGGGGTTGAGTTGTACCTGGATGATTTCGGTACCGGATATTCGTCACTTTCCCAACTGCATGACCTGCCTATTACGACGGTTAAGCTCGATAAGAGCTTTGTGCAGGGGGAACACAAAGGCAGTTTGGCTGTTATCGAAGCGACCCGCGCGATTTGTGAAAAATTGGGTCTTCGGTTAATAGCTGAAGGCATCGAAACCCAGAACCAGCTTGAATACCTCAAGCACTGTGGTTATGACTACTGTCAGGGATTCTACATAGGCCGCCCTATGGCCCCCGAACAGCTTGAAGAGTTGCACGCAAATCTCTTTGAACAATCGGTTGAAAACTGATCTTGAAAAGATGAAAAAACCGGACGATGATTCGTCCGGTTTTTTAATGTCTGGCAGTCGTGGTGTAACTTAATTATTGCTTTCCAACGGAATGTAGATATCTGTCAGTAATTCCGGTGCAGGTACTTGTCGTGGGTCATTGAGGTATTCCTCATAAGCAGGTTGGTTACCCACCCGTTCCCCGGATTGAGGCAGCCATTGGGAGAACAGCCATTTGTAGGCAACATCCATATTGGCATACGGACCTTTGTACCTCAGCACGGCACATTTCCCTCCCTCGATATCAAAGCGCTTGAACCCTTCTGCTTCTGGGAATCTATCCGGAGAATTGGTAGCGATACATGCCATAGAGCGAAGCAAAGACGCCTCAACCGTTTCAGGGTCATCAAAATAGATACCCACAGCTTTGGTGTGTTCGGTCAGGAGTTGTTTGGCAGCCAGACTGCCGTAAAGTTTGTCAAACGTTTGTCCAATTTCCATATACGAGCCGGAATGTTCGAAACCGACCAGAGTCATCGGCTGTGCTTGCCGTATGGTAACGTCATGCATTGGGTGTTTCTCCTTATTCAGCAAAGATTGTTTGAATTGAGTGTGGCTTCCCTCCAGCCGATACCGGGCCGGGGGCATACCGAAGGCTTCGCTGAACGCTCTTGTAAAACTCTGGACCGAGTTATAGCGGGCTTGCCGGGCGATTGCTGCGACTGTGAGGTCTGTATTTAACAACCGGCCGGCTGCATAATGGAGACGGATTCGCTTAATGGTTTCAGTAAGCGTATCGTTGTAAATGCTCCGGTAAATTCGGTGCAGATGGTAGGGAGAAATAAGCGCGACCTCTGCCAGTGTTGCCAGTGTCAAATCCCCCTCAATGTTCTGGTAGATATAATCTGTCAGAACAGCAAGGCGTTTTCGGTAGTGAGTGGCGGTAGTCTGGCGCGGCATGGTTTCCTCCCTGGTTCAGCCCTTTCACACTATCACTGCTGTTTTTAGCAAATCTTGCTGAGTTTCCTATCGCGAACTCGTTTTACTTTGTGTCGTTGCCAGCCGCGCCATATAGACAACATCCACGTAGTGCCCGTTCTTGAAAGCAAACGCTTTTGCCAATCCTTCCCGCTGAAAGCCCATCTTTTCATAGAGCGAGATAGCGGCAAGGTTGTCGGCATAAACTTCGAGCTCAATGCGGGTGACTGCCATCCAGTTTTCTGCCAGATTAATGGCAGCGCACATAAGTGCCTGTCCAACACCTTTTCGTCGGTAACGTTCATCTACACCCATACCCAGGGTTGCAACATGTCTTCTTCGGGGGGAGGCATTCACTTCCAACCCTAATTGGCCGACGACAGTGCCTTCGGTGACGGCAACAAGACTCTTGATATTGGGCGCAAGGTTTTCCAGGCGGTTGCGCCATAACTCCACAGATGGAAACGGAACTTGGAGGGTATTTGCGTAGCAGCTTTCCTGCTCATAGATGCGTTTAATCTGCTCGACGTCTGCTTCGGTGCTATGTCTGATTGTTATTGTCATCGTATTCATCCTGAATCTTATTTAACCCTGATGGCTTGGGTATATCACATTATCAATCAAACTGTTGTTAACAGCATTTTTTTAGTCATCCGTTCAATTGAGTGATCAGTTCAAGATGCTGAACCGTAGTCGAAAAGGATAAAAGCCGAGGAGAGACCGAAATGAGGAAGCTTGACCATTACAACACAGTGACTCCGGTTATCGTAAGCTACGCCGATGCCAACCACTACGTGATTATGCTAAGAGATGGAAAAGAAGAAGCGCTGGCCTGTGATTCACATGGTCGTGGCCTCAGTTTTGACGGGTTGGTTCAGGCAAAAGATGCACTGAAGCGTGAGGGGTATGCACTGGCTAAAATGCGCTTTGAATCAGCGTACGACGAAATGTCGGGCACCATTGCCACGCAACCGGATGAAGTGTCGCTTCCTCTTTGAAAACACGGTTTGGGGATAAAACAAAAAGGCGCGAAATGCGCCTTTTTCTGTTTAGCCGTGCTGGCGGTGGATACCTCTGGCAACCGCCACCAAATCTGTGCATCCCACATCAATGCCCATTTGGTTGATAAGTGTTGTGGCCTGGCTCTATGATGGGTCTGATGATTGAAAAAATGCAGAAGGAGCGCCGGGAAGTCATTGGTGAAGGTGTCCCCGGTTGTACTTTGGTAAGTCAGTGTGCGAAGGAAATCCTCATCGGTGAGTTCATCAACCCAGGAAACAATGATTTCATCAAGCCGGATTCTCGCCTGGTGAAGCTCTTCAAACGTTGAGAATACATCTTCTGAGTTAGTAGCAGGTGACGGGAACTGTACTAATTCATTGAGTGACGCCCATTCGTCATCAAGGGTTTTAAAGCGGTTCAGCCAAAGCAAGTCACACGTAAAGATATGGCTGAGCGTTGAGAACACCGATCCGAAGTAAGCCCCTTCATCACTGTATACGTCATCTTGGGCCATACTTGCGGCACATTCAAAAATGGAGTGGTTAATCCATCTGTTGTATTCGGCCAACATTGCGTACAAAGGTTGCCTTGTCATCACCGCCTCCAAATCCTTTCCTGACTCCACAATAGCAAAGAGGATATGTCATTTTGATTGGAGAGGAAGGCGCAGTTTTAAAAAATGCGTCGTTGTAGTGATTTTTCCCTCATGAAAAGGAAGAGTGGCAGACCAAAAGAGACACCTACAGCCAATGTGCCCACAATCGGAAGCCAGAGTTTACGCATACGAAGCCGGGTTCCTTCAGCGACAATGAAAATCAGTAAAACGACCGCGGAAACAAGTACATCTAACCAGGCAAAGGCAGAAACCGGGTTTGAGAGAGCCTCTTTTATCATCCGATAGAAATCTAACCCGTTGATGGAAAGCACGGTGCCATGGCGGTGAAAGGGAGGACAGCTCCAAGCAAAAACAAAACGGCGTACAGCACTCTCATTAAATCAACCTTCTTCCCTGAATATACGTCTTATAGCCTCCATCCTGTCACCGACATTTTCCTTTTGGATTATCGCGGGCGATGACTGAATGCGAGCCGATCAAACACCCAAGCCAGTTAATCTCATCCTCGAGCGTGTTTCAGTACGTCTGTATCTGTCCGAAACCCCCTTAAAAGGGACAACCATTTCGACAGATATTTTCTTGATTTGAACGCACTGAAATCACACTGAATTAAGTACCTTGAAGTGACTTGGGTTTATCTGTGTAAAGGGTAGAGTCTTATTTATAGGAAGTCCGTGAAAGCAAAACTAATTTTATTAATCGTCTCAATATTGAGAGTTTTAGCGTGTTGGTTTGTTGGGAAGCGCAGACGTTTTCCATCCGCGTGACCTTGTAATCAGGCAAAAGGGGGAGCGCAACCAGTTCACCCCCGATGACGAATTACCAAAGCTATACCGCCTAGGATGGTCAGTGACGCCATTACCAGAGTCATCGTTAATGGCTCGGTAAGGAATATTACCCCTCCCAATGCAGCAATGACCGGGACACTGAGTTGGATGCTTGCCGCAGAGACGGTAGTGAGGTGTTTAAGTACGGCATACCAAAGTACATAGCCCAAGCCGGACGCAATACCTCCGGATATCACCGCAAGCAGAATACCGTTTGTATCCCATATTCCCAAAACCAAAGAAAATGGGACCAGGGTGATTCCCATAATGGACGCCCGCAGGAAATTACCGGCAGTGACCTTGGTTGGGTCGCCCTTTCCTCTGGCTTGAAGACTGTATAAACCCCAGGCAATACCGGAGATAACCATGAGCATGGCAGGCAAAAGGAGGGGAGTCGATACCCGGCATGAGCAACAAAACCAAGCCGGAGATTGCTATGGCAAGCCCTGCCCATTGGGGAAGATTCAGTCTTTCTCCGCTCAAAAGGCCCGCCACTATCATTGTCAATTGAACGGCGCCAAACAGTAACAGCGCTCCGGTGCCTGTTGGCAGCGAAACATAAGCGAATGAAAATGCTGCCGCGTAGGCAAACAAAGAAAGCGCGGAAGGCCAGTCACCAAACTGTGTGGGCTTAGCTTGCATGTCACGGAAAAAACAGATGGCAGCTAAGACGATTGCGCCAGAGACGAGCCGGATAACTGTAAAACTGGCTGCATCTATGTCGGTCTCCTTTAGGGCGACCCGGCAGAGTACTGAATTGGCAGCAAAAGCAATCATTGCCAGAATGCTGAGGGTGGCAGTACGGATTGGCGATTGGGTTGGTTGCACAACAACATCCTTGTAAATTAATAGCGAACCACCAGAAAGACTTATCAGGCAGTTAGGGTATTAGACCCAGCCAGAGACGTTTGTCTTTCCTCAGGACGAAAAAGGGCAATCCATGCCCTTTTTTGCCAAGCGAAAACCCAGAATCAGTTAACAGACTCAATAGCAAAGGATTCAACTGGTGAAACAATTTCATCCTGAGCAGCAATAGTTTGTAACTCCCACTCGTTTTGCTTCGACGTTTCTTTTAATACAGCGTAGCAAGCATCATTACAATGAGCGAAGGCCTTCGGAGCATCACCCAGTTCAAGGTACTTACCGGTGAACAGTGCTGAAATGAGGTCGCCAACGCCAACGGGTTGTTTGTCGAATTCGAGATGAGGACGCTGGGCAATCCAACAACCTTCCTGAGTGGCGAGCATCATGGTGAATTTTTCGTCAGAGACGCTGTGGAGGTGCTTGACCAGAACAATCTTAGGACCTTTTGACAGGGCAATGCGACAGGCGGTGACAGCATCATCAAGGGAATTGATTTCCATGCCGGCAAACTGGCTCAGTTCAAACTGGTTTGGCACGATGACATCAGCCATTGGCATGATGGTGTTGATCAGGTGCTCAGCGATACCCGGTGCAACGATGCACCCTTTGTCTGGCGCACCCATCACCGGGTCACAGACGTAAATGGCTTCGGTATTAGCTGCTTTTACCTTGGAGACAACGTCTTTAATCGCAATGCACTGCTCAGCTGAACCCTGGTATCCGGTCAATACTGCGCGGCAATTTCCTAACTGGCCAATAGCATCCATACCGCTGACAAGAGAGGTGATATCTTCTGCTGCAAAGGCACGGCCAGTCCAGCCTTCCTTATATTGCGTATGGTTTGAGAACTGAACAGTATGAATAGGCCATACTTCATATCCCATCCTCTGAAGCGGAAATACGGCAGAACTGTTTCCGGCATGTCCATAAACCACATGCGATTGAATGGAGAGGATACCTTTCATAAGACTTTACCTGTGTCTGGCCTGTTCCATTTCCCGTGTGTGCATTTCGGCTGGGCGGTGCAGGGACAATGATATTAATACCACGACATGTTGAGCCATCAGCGAAGGTTGGGCTGATGGGGCATATCGCATCACGGGGTGGATCATAGTGCTTGTCCTTTATCTTCACAAATCTGATCAGCGTGTTTGACTAAATTTTTAACGTAAAACATCTTTTCCTGGTTATTTCTTATTCATATCAGGAGGTTGTTAGTATTTTGAGCCTAAGTTTGTACATCAGCCGTTAGTGGTTCGTCAGATTTTCCGCCAAAAGATGAAAAAAAACGGCGCATTTAAATTCCATATTGGTGAATAACAATTCATGAAATCATGTTTGTGATGCATGTCACGTTTGACTGGAAATTCGGTGATTTTACAAAAAGTCATTCATGGCAATAATGTAACTGATTGATCTGGTGGGGGTTAGTGAATTCTTTTTGCATTCATAGTGAGTAAAATCAATCATTTTTCCAATTGTATTACAAAATGAATTTTCATGGAAAAATGCACTTCTCTAAAGCATAAGTGCAATGAATGATTTCATTTTTAGCATTTTTTCGAAACGAGAATTATTGAAAAATACACCCATCCGATAAGGGGGTCTCACTCAGTGGGAACAACTTAGAGTGATAAAAGCTGAAAAATAAATCAGGACCCGATCGAATTTATAAGGGAGATTTCTTTTTTATTAAGACCGACAGATAAAAAGGAAATCATCCCTTATATTCAAAAGCGATTTCACCAGGGATTCGGTATTAGGTAGAACGGCAAAGAATAAATTATTTATTCTTTATCATCTGAATTAAAGGTGAAAACATGTCTTCTGAAGCAAGCGGTAAAAAAATGGGACTAGTCGGTCTGACCGTACTAGTTGCCGTTAATATGATGGGCTCAGGCATTATTATGCTGCCAGCGAGCCTTGCACAAGTGGGTGCCATTTCTCTCCTTTCATGGGTAGTCACTGCGCTGGGTGCAATGTGTATTGCCTACACCTTTGCGAAATGTGGTGCTTTCTGTAAACGTTCTGGCGGTATGTCAGCTTATTCTGAAGAAGCTCACGGCAAATCGTCTTTCTTTATTTCTTCTTATACATACTATGTATGTTTGGTCATTAGCTGTGTTGCCATCGCAGTATCTGCAGTAGGTTATATCAAACCATTCATGCCTTGGCTTGATACTCCTATGCACACTTTCTACGGTGTTGTGGCAATTCTGGTACTGACCATGGTTGCTAACTTCGGTGGTGCCAAGATCACAGGCCAGATCTCTTCTGTGACTGTATGGGGTATCATCCTGCCAGTATTCGGTCTGTCAGTAATTGGCTGGTGGTGGTTCGATCCACAGACTTTCATGTCTGCATGGAACCCACATCACGACACCACTATGCACTCTGTATCTTCAGGTATCGCACTGACTCTGTGGGCATTCCTGGGTATTGAATCTGCTGGTGCAAACTCTGACGCGGTTGAAAACCCAGAGCGTAACGTACCTCTGGCTGTACTGTTCGGTACTGGTTTCGCTGCCATCGTTTACATCATGTCTACCACTGTAATCCAGGGTATTATCCCTAACGCTGAATTGGCTCAATCTACTGCACCATTCGGTCTGGTATTTGCCAAAATGTTCAGCCAATGGTAGGTGATATCGTTACTCTGGCTGCAGTAATCGCATGTATCGGTTCTCTGCTGGGCTGGCAGTTCACCAACGCACAGGTATCTAAAGCGGCAGCAGACACCAACCTGTTCCCACAGATCTTCGCGAAAACCAACAAAGCAGGCGCACCAATCCCAGGCATGCTTATCATGCTGGCCCTGGAACTGGTTCTGGCTGTAATGACTATCTCTCCAGACTTGGTTAACCAGTTCAATGCTCTGCTGAACCTGGCTGTATTTGTGAACATGGTTCCTTACATCCTGTCTATGACTGGTCTGGAAGTTATGCTTCGCAAGAACATGGTTACTCAGTCTCAGTATCGTCTGGGTGCAACAGTAGGTACGCTGGCCGTTCTTTACAGCATCTACGGTGTATATGCTTGCGGTGCAGACGCAGTGTTCGGCGGTACTATCCTGACTCTGCTCGGTTACATCTTCTACGGTTTCATCGCGGCTCGCGATACTAAAGAAGAAATGCAGGCTCACGCTAAATAATTAGCTCCCGCATAAAGAATAAATTAATAACTGAATTAAACCTCTCGGTTATTAATAAAGGAATCTTATTAGGCAAGGATGCCAAGGAATAAATAAAACGGACTTTCGCTTTATTTCAATTAAAGCAAATACCAAAGATACGTTGACAACAATGCCTGGCCTGTCTTGATAAGTTCAGACCATCCAAAGCGTTGACGCCGAAATTTAATTTCGCAGCGAATACTGCAAAAGAAAATCAGGTATTAATTATGAGCAACAACTTCAGCAAAATGCGCACTCTGGTAGTAGAGCCGCAACATATTGAAGAACACAGCTATGCCGCTCGCGCTACCAGCGCACTGGTAAAAGAGCTGAACGACCGTTCAATCGAAATCGTTACTGCTACTTCATATGAAGATGCAATGGCCGTTATTATGGCCACCCAGATTGACAGCCTGGTGCTGACTCTGGAAAAAACAGAAGAACAAATTGTAAATTCAACTGAAGAAGTTGAACTGCTGATGGCTCTGCAAGAGCGTCAGGCAGAAGTTCCAGTATTCCTGCTGGCAGAACGTGCCCGCACTTCTATCCTTGCAAACCGTAAGCTGATGGAACGTGTACATGAGTGCTACTCTGTTCTGGAAGACACTGCTGATTTCGTTGCGGGCCGTATCGTTGCTGCAATGAAGCGTTACCGCGACCAGGTTGTACCACCATTCATGAAAGCCATGATGGAATACAACGACATCCACGAATACTCATGGTCTGCACCTGGCCACCAGGGTGGTATCGGCTTCACCAAAACACCTGCTGGTAACCAATTCTACCAGTTCTACGGTGAAAACCTGTTCCGTACCGACATGGGTATCGAGCGTGCTTCACTGGGTTCACTGCTTGACCACACCGGTGCGTTCAAAGACAGCGAAGTTGAAGCAGCGAAGATCTTCGGTGCTCACGAGTCCTACTCAGGTATCGTTGGTACTTCTGGTTCAAACCGTACCATCATGCAAGCGTGTCTGAAAGATGACGATATCGCCATCATTGACCGTAACTGCCACAAATCAATCGAACAAGGCCTGATCCTGACCGGTGCACGCCCTGTTTACATGACACCAACCCGTAACTGCTACGGCATCATTGGCCCAATCAGCAAGTCAACTATGGCTGCTGCGAACATCGAGAAGATGATTGCAGAAGCAAGATGACTAAAGATGCCAAGAATAAGAAACTAAGTACGCGGTTGTTACCAACTGTACTTACGACGGTATGGTTTATAACTCAGAGCATGCAGAATCCCTGCTGTCTGAGAGCTCAAACCGCATCCACATGGATGAAGCTTGGTTTGGTTACGCTCGCTTTAACCCTATCTACAAGGGTCACTTCGCGATGCGTGGTGAAGCGAAAGACCACAAAGGTCCAACAGTATTCGCTACTCACTCAACTCACAAGCTGCTGAACGCTCTGTCTCAGGCATCTTACATTCACGTTCGTAACGGTGAAGACGCAATCGACTTCGATCGCTTCAACCAAGCGTACATGATGCACACTTCAACTTCGCCTCTGTATGCTATCTGTGCGTCTAACGACGTTGCAGCAAACATGATGAAGGGCGAAAGCGGTCTGTCTCTGACTAACGAAGTTATCCGTGAAGCGGTAATCTTCCGTCAGAACATGCGTAAGCTGTTCAACGACTACACTGCAGACGGCGACTGGTTCTTCAAGCCTTGGAACGCAGAAGTTGTTTCTGAAACCAACGGCGAGCAAGTTAAGTTTGAAGACGCTTCTGTAGAAGCACTGATGACTGTCCAGGAAAACTGGAAACTGCGCCAGGGTGACAAGTGGCACGGCTTTGACGACATCGACAACGACTGGTGTATGCTGGACCCAATCAAAGTGAGCCTGCTCACTCCTGGTCTGGACGACAAAGGTCAGTTCCTGGAAAAAGGTGTTCCTGCCGCACTGGTAAGCGCATACCTGAGCCGTTTCGGTATCGTTCCTACCCGTACAACAGACTTCCAGGTGATGTTCCTGTTCTCAATGGGTATCACCAAAGGTAAGCGCGACACCTGATCAACACCCTGCTGGCGTTCAAGCGTCACTACGATGCGAACTCAGATCTGGAAACAGTACTGCCTGAACTGGTTGAAACTGCACCAGAAATCTACAAGGGTCTGGGCCTGCGTGACCTGGGTGACCGTATGTTCCAATATCTGGTACGTCACAACCCAAGCCAGGTGCTGAACGAAGCATACTCAACTCTGCCAGAAGTTGAACTGAAGCCACGTCTGGCATACCAACACATTGTTGGTAGCGACGTTGAAATGGTTGCTTCTGACGAGCTGGTTGGCCGCGTTGCAGCGCACTCTGTTATCCCTTACCCACCAGGCATCCCAATGCTGATGGGCGGCGAAAACTTCGGTGATGCTAACAGCCCTCAGATCAAGTACCTGAAAGCGCTGGAAGCATGGGATGAAGAATTCCCAGGTTTCGAACATGAAACTGAAGGTGCAGAGAAAGAAGACGGTAAATACCACGTTCTTTGTATCAAAGAGTCTGCACTGCGCGACTAATCGCACTGAATAACCCGTTTACTCTTCTTGTAAACTCGTTGAGTAGACAAACAGTTGGCCTGATGGCCAGTGCAAACAAAAAACTGTAAGACAAAGGGCATCCATCCGGATGCCCTTTTTTTATGTGACAAAATGCTCAGTGGGGATAAATGCGTGTTTCAGAGGTGAGATTTGTCATTTAATTGCTTCAACACCCATCATATTTCACGGTTGAGTTGGTTAGGCTAATACCCAATCAATAATAAATTGCCAGCAGGGATCGCAGCATGGCATTTGAGAAAACGACTATTTCAGATCAATCTGGTTCCTCCGATGATGCTTTGACGCCCAGAAGTACACTGTCAGTCCAGATTTGTGTTATGGCTTACAACCTGGAAGATAGCATTCAGGAAACTCTCCGAAGCCTTGTTGGTGCTTACCGGCCTTATTCAGCTCACGTCTATGTGATGGTGAACGGATGCCGGGACAACACCTTGCAGAAGGTCGAGGAGTTATCGTTAGAAATGCCTGAGATGACGGCTGTAAATATCGCATTTGGTGACAAAGCAAACGCTTGGAATACGTTCGTCTACGACCACTACGATGGACATTCTATCGCGGTATTTGCGGACGGGGATTTGACGTTTGAGAACGCTGCGCTGTCCAACCTGATCACGTATTACCGTGCGCATCCTGACTACAACGCCGTTTCAGGGTATCCCTTCAGCGGTGGAAGAAGCGCCAAAGCGTGGCAGAAAGAATTAAGGGAAAAGCACCTTTTACCGGCAATCTGTATCTCCTTTCCCCCGCGTTCTTGCAGCGGGTCAGAGAGTTGGGAATCCGGCTGCCGCTGGGTTGATTGGTGATGACAGCATGCTGGGCTACCTGACAGCATGTAACCTGAACCCGCCGGAAGATGACCCCATGCGAAATATTGGCGTCTGCGCCAGTGCGGTATTCAGGTATGACAGTCTTAACCCGATGAGCAGACGGGATATTTATACCTATCTCCGCCGCCGGGTGCGCTATTCAATGCGCCATTTCCAACAAAGTACGATTGTGCCGGAGTTGAAGAAAAAAGGGTTATCCGCGATGCCGGACAATGCCCAGGTTCTGCCTAATATCACCCCTCGGCAAATTCGCTGGCTTTCAGGCAATGTTGTGTTTGATTTAATTGCATACCGACGGCTGACTTCGCCGGAGAAGGTGCGCTGACACGATATACAGCGTCGCTTTTTAGAAAGGAGTGACTGCGGTGATTGTAAGGCGGGATGGCTGCGAAATCATAGTGACACCAGAGCGCAATGACCAAGGGCCATCGCGCTCAAATCCGATAATTATGCGGTCAGCAGCGCAGATACCACACCAATTACGGCGCCAAATACACCGCCCCAGACAACCAGCCAACCGAGATGCTCTTTAATCATCTTTTGAATGATGTCTTTCACCAGCTTTGGTGTCAGCTCATTCAGTCGTTGATCGATAATCTCTTCGATGGTGGAACGGATATCATCCATCATTGCAGGCGATTCAATCTGCGTTGCGAGCGCATTTTTTACATTGTCCTGCTGGGCAATATCAGCAATGGAAACCTGCATCTTTTCGATGAAGGCTCCCGCAGAGGCTGAAGCGCTTCTACGCCGCCAAACATAGCAAGCATACCGCCAAACTGGGAGTGCATGATCACATCCAGTAAAGAGTCAAAAGCCGGGTTCAGGTCCACTTCCTTCATGACAGGGGCCAGATCAAAGCCAACAGGGGTTGTCATCTCTTTTTTCAGGAAACGGTCAATGTTATCGCCAGTGAAGAATTGCTCCATCATCAGTGTCTTGATGGCTTTTTTGAATTCTTCAAATCGTGCCGGAATGACCCCTGAGCCATAAAGACCCGGGACTTTCTCAAACAGCATGTGGACAGCAAGCCAGTTGGTGATCGCACCAGAAAAGGCAAACAGGCCAGCGGCGTAGAGAAGTGCATTATCCAAATAGTAGCCGGCACCAAGTGCAACCAGTGCCAGCAGGTTAGTTATCAGGCTTTTATTGTTCACGTAAATACTCTCAGGAATCCCCAAAACGGCGGAAATTTTAACGGCAGGAATTGATGTTGCAAGCGCGGAGTAACATCTGTAAAGAAACGCTCCTCATTAAGGACAATAAAGGAGCGTTTTTATGAGTGTTTCATTATCGGGCGGGTGAATCTGGTTTGTCAGGCTTCTTCGCAAAGCGCATCTATATTACCGCTGCAAAGGGTTTTCATGTTGCTTTGAGCTTTTCAAGCGGCCAATCCCACCATTTGATGGTGAGGAGCTTCGTTATCTGTTCGTCTGAAAATCGTTTCTTAACGACCCTATTGTTACCTACGACAACAGAATAAGGCTCAACGTCTTTGGTAATGACTGCTCTGGCGGCAATCACCGCACCGTCTCCAATTTTGACACCCGGCAATATCATGGCTTCAGTACCAATCCAAACGTCGTTGCCAATCACGGTATCGCCGGCACGTTCAAAGCCATTTTTCACGCCGTCCCCGAACACATCCGCTGAAAAGGGGAAGGTTGAAATCCAGTCCATGCGATGTCCCTGGTTACCGGCTAAAAGAAACGTTGCGCCAGAGGCGATAGAGCAAAATTTGCCAATCACAAGCCGGTCAACAGCTCCAAACATGCCGGATTCCCATGCATCTTTTGTTACCTCGTCGCCCAGAAGATAGCGTACACAGTGCTCCTCAAACGATTTTCCGTGGTAATAGCCGGAATAGTACGAATGTTCGCCAACCTCGATATTGGGATGGGTTATCTGCTCTTTGAGTGTGGCGCCACTGAGCCAGTCTGGAAAGGGGTTCATCTCTCTGCCTTTGGAAAGGAATCTGAGCAAATTAAATTACGCGATTATGCGCATAACGCCAATCAGATTGCGTCATTGGGTGGTCAACTGGCGGAAGTTCTGGAGAACGACATCAAAGCTGTACGCATGTTTTACCTTGTGACGGTTGTCAGATCCGATATCACGCCAGCGTTTGGGATCAGACACCATGTCTTCCAATGCTCGCGGAAATTTGTCCGGTGGCACCACGTAATGCGCGTTGGTTGCAGAGAGCATGTTCCGGACGTCTCCGACATCGGTTGATACCACCGGCAGGCCCATCGCCATCGCTTCCAAAACGGAGATTGGCATTTGTTCGGTATCGGATGAAACGGCAAAGACGTCCACGTCTTGAAAGAATGCCCATACGTCCTCAACGCGACCGGTGAAAATCACATCTTTTTCAAGACCAAGCTGCTGCACATAGTCTTTCAATGCCGGAAGAACCGGGCCATCACCGCCAATCTTCAGTTTTCCGCGTGGGGTCATGTTGGAGAACGCATCAATCAGTCGGGGAATGTTTTTTTCTTCACGAAGGGTTGCTAGTGTGCCAATGGTTGGGCTTATTGGTGTCTGTTGGGCGATGGAAAGATCCTCAAACTCCTGCGCCGGAAGAGGGATACCATTTGGGAAGTAGACAAGCCGCGAACCGGCCATTCCCCATTCCTGCTTTGCAATATCGAGCAGTCCGAGGGAAGGAACCACCAGCTTTATCGCCGAGGCAGTGGAAAGCACCATACGTCTGAGCAGGTTACGCTGTAACTTTCGCTGTTGTTTTTCATCAGGGCCAAACCCGTCCTCCCAATGGACAATCGGACAGCGCGAGAAAAGCCTGCCACAGAGCGTCCATTCGATAGCGCCCCAGTTGTAGGTCATCAAAGCGTCGAAGCGCTGGTTTTTAAGAAAACTGCGAATCTTTTTGACACGGGAAAACGGAGAAAGCTGTTTCAGATCCTCCGTTTCCAGGTATCTGACTTCAGTTCCTGGGGCAAATTTACTCTTGGCCGAATAGTCGCCGTTTAGCGCCAAAATGACATGCCGGTACTCATTCTGGGTCCCGTTTGCTATCTGGGTCAGGCGTATTTGTTGCCCACCAATAGCGAATGTCGGAAATACATGCAGCAGCGTTTTCATTATTTTAAGTGTCGTCCGTGTAAACTTTCGGTCTCCTGACGAAACGAATGTATCAAGTGACGGACTCAGGGAGTGTCTCATAATTGATTTATGAGGAAAGTGCTCGAAAAGTGTGCAGATTGGTGTTTTTACACTGTAAATTCGAAAAGATGAGTTTAAGCGGTTTCCGCGGCATGAGCCTTTTCGCCTGCCGCGGAAAATCAGAGAATCGACGGTTTACCAGGGCAAGGTGTCACCCAGATAATTAAAGAAGCCCCCGGACTGCTCTGGCTTCAGGTTTTCAATCACCTTTTTCAGACCTGCGGCGGACTCATCAGGCGTTATTTGTGCATCGTCGCCACCCATTTCGGTTTTTACCCAGCCGGGATGGAGCGCAACACAGATAATGCCTTCTGAAGTCAGGTCATTAGAGAGGCTTTTCATCACCGAGTTAAGTGCCGCTTTGGTGGAGCGGTAGATGTAGCCGCCCCCGGATGTGTTTTCGGTCATGCTGCCGACTTTCGAGGAAAGGGAGACAATCGTCCCGGTTTGCTTTGTTTTCAGGTGTGGGTAAAAGGCTTCAGCGATTTTCAGAGGCGCTATCACATTGATCTCAAAAGCCTTACGCCATTCAGATGCACTGGTATTGCCGAAGCCATAACCTTTAGGGCCGTAGTAGCCCGCATTGTTTATCAATAGATCCAGTGAAGTGTCCTGGAGCTTATCAGCGAGCTGAGATATGGCGTCATGGTCTGTGACATCCAACTCATGAATGGCAAGCCTAGGGTGCTCGAGAGCCAGCTCAGAGAGCGAGCTGGCTTTCTCCGGCTCTCTGCAACACGCGATAACGTTCCAGCCTTCGGTTACATAAGCTGTGACAAGCGCAAGCCCAATACCTCGGTTTGCACCGGTAATAAGCATATTCTTGCTCATGTGGTCTCCCTGCTTTATGTCTTCAATAATTGGCTATTTAATAAGCAAATTCATTAAGAAGACGTTGTTCCATATCAAGCTAACCGCTGTTTCATTACTTTTGAGGACAGTAGTCGCAATGCGCAAGCGCTGTCAGCGGATTTTACAGCGTGCGTCGGATAACTTTACAACCCCGGTAATCCCGGTCGTCCTTCATTTACGAATAGAAATTTCGAAATAACATCCGGTTAGATTCCAATGCATCTGTCATCGTCTTAATAATAAGAATATGAATAGCCACTGAGAAACTTAGGAAAGTCTTAGTAATCTTAGACCTAAGACGCTATTGACGCTGCTAAAGTTACGGGGTTTCAGATAACTGGTTTCAGATAACACGGACCCGCAATCGCGGAAAGGAATCTCGACGTTTTTGCCCTTGCAACTTAGGGCTGTTCAGGAAGGGACACTTGCAGCAGTTTCTAGGAATTATCGGTTATGGTTTAGTTGCCACAGGCTTTGTAGGTTTAATCCTGCTGGCCCTGACCGTGAAAAAAGGCTCGTTTGAGAAGCGAGTCTTTATTTTGTCGTCGTTTTTATCTGCTGTCTGGGCGGCGTCACTGGCCTATCAGTTTTATCTCGGTCAATTTTATGTTGCCTTGCTGGCAACAGAGACGCTGTGCAACCTTGGTTGGATAGCGTTGATTTTATGCGCCATCCGCCCCGTAACATCCTTCCGGCAGCTTTTTTTCCAGACCCGCCTTGGTACAGCATCCGTTATTGTCTGCTTGCTTTCTGTCATCAGTGAATTGATGTCCCTGTTTGATGTTCTTTTGGTACCGCAAGCCATATTTGGCTTGCATCTTATGCAGTCTATTCTCGGGTTGTTGCTGCTCGAACACCTTTTCCGTCAGGTACACCCCTCAGCCGATATGCCATCAAACCGCTGTGTCTGGGGCTTGGGGTCATGTTTGGGTATGGCTTTGTTCTCTATGCAGACAGTTTGCTGACGTCATCTGTTTCTGCCACCTACTGGGAGGCGAGGGGATGGGTTACGCTGCTGGCCATTCCGCTTATCCTGATGTCAGCGCGTCGCATCCATCACTGGTCGGTCCGGGTTTTTGTCTCTCGCTCAGTGGTTTACAGCTCCACGATTTTGCTGGTTGCCGGAGGCTATCTTTTGGTAATGGCGTTGGTGGGGTACTACGTGAAACACATTGGCGGGAGTTGGGGGGGAATGGCCCAACACCTGCTGTTTTCCGTCGGGGTTCTCCTTCTTGTCAGCCTTTTCCTGTCACAGTCGCTTCGCCGCCGAACCAAGGTATTTATTGCCAAGCACTTTTTCGCAAACCGGTACGAATACCGGGAAGAGTGGATAAAGTTCTCTCAGATTATGTCCGGCGATGAGGGTTCTCCGTTTGATATGTCCCTGCGTGCCTGATGCGCCCGTTTGCGTGTCAGTACGGTGTGCTGCTGGTTTTCCAAAATGGCGCATGGATTGTGAAAGCGGTGCAGGGTACTGAGAAAGACAACCCGGATATCGACAACGTGGTAGAAGATTTCGGCCATGCTGCTCATGAGAGAAATTGGATTTTTGACCTCGCGTCAGAACGGGAACAGTCAGAATCCTTGGGGAATAAACCGTTTCAAATCGTGGTTCCCCTCGGGATGGGAAATGTACGGGCGCTGTGTCTGCTCTCCCGGCCTCAGACTACTACCGAACTGGACTGGGAAGACCGGGACTTGATGCGGGCGATTAGCAGCCAGCTTAATGTGCATTTAAACCTTCACTTTACCAACCAGGCCCTGGCGGAGACGCGACAGTTTGAGGCGTTCAACCAAATGTCTGCCTTCCTTGTCCATGACCTTAAAAATGTCCTGGCGCAACTTCAGCTCATTACCCGGAATGCAACAAAACACCGGGATAATCCCGAGTTTATTGATGACACATTTGAAACGGTCGATTCTGCGGCGACAAGGCTTAACCGGGTACTTTCCCAATTAAGGCAAAAGCTGCAGGACTCGTCAAAAACAGAGCGGGTCGAGCTTGGCGGAGTGTTGTCGCGAATCTGCCGGGAGCGGGCTGTACAGAAACCCGAGCCGGTCTTTATGAGTGGGAATGACCCGGTTTTTGTTTCCGCCACACCGGACAAGATACAGAACATCTTTGGTCACTTAATCCAGAATGCGCAAGACGCCACAGAAGACAGCGGAAGTGTGTCTGTTTTCCTGAAAGCCAACGGTCAGGAGGCGGCGGTCATTGTTGAAGACTCCGGTTGCGGCATGACTGACAGCTTTATCGAAAACAGGCTGTTTACCCCCTTTGATACCACCAAAGGCAATGCAGGAATGGGGATTGGCGCTTACGAGGTCAGAAAAGTGGTAGAGGCTCACGGTGGACGGGTAGAAGTCATTTCATCTCCGGGGGAAGGTACCCAATTTGCCGTCTATATACCGGTGACAAAACACCAGGAAGTACTCAGTACTGAGGATTCAGAATATGGAAGCGAATAAAAATAATACGGTTCTTATTGTTGAAGATGATTTGGGTGTCCAGAAGCAGCTCAAATGGGCATTGAGTGATTTTTCTCCGGTAATGGCCGCGGACCGGGAATCGGCGCTGGCGGCGATTCGGCGTTATGAACCCAAGGTCGTCACCTTAGATCTTGGATTGCCCCCGGATCCGGCCAATGCAAGCGAGGGGCTTCGCACCCTGGAAGAAATCCTGAACCTGGTTCCGACAACCAAAGTCATTGTCATTACCGGCAATGACGATAAGGACAATGCTCTTCAGGCTATCGCGCTAGGGGCGCATGATTTTACGCCAAGCCGATAGACGATGAAATTTTGGGGGTGATGGTAAAGCGGGCATTTTGGGTGGCCGGGTTGGAACAGGAAAACCGGCAACTCAAAAAGGCAGACCTCAGTGACCAGGGGATTATTGGCGCAAGCCCGGTGGTGAACCAGGTTTGCCGGATGGTTGAACGGGTTGCCAACACAGAAGTCAGTACGCTTTTGTTGGGGGAAAGTGGCACAGGCAAAGAGCTTTTCGCCCGAGCAATCCATGACGGTGGCGACAGGAAACCCCAGCCTTTATTGCCATCAACTGTGCGTCGATACCTGAAAACCTGCTGGAAAGCGAGCTGTTTGGCTTTGAGCGAGGGGCGTTCACCGGTGCGCACCGGACAACCAAAGGCAAAATTGAATGCGCTCACGGCGGGACACTTTTTTTAGATGAAATCGGGGATATGCCGTTCAGTTTGCAGGCCAAATTGCTTCGCTTCCTTCAGGAAAAGGTGATTGAACGGATAGGCGGCCGACGGGAAATTCCAGTTGATGTCAAAGTTGTCTGTGCGACACACCAGAATTTACAGCAGATGGTTCAGCAGAGTGCGTTTCGTGAAGACCTGTTTTACCGCATCAGTGAAGTAACCATTAACATTCCGCCATTGCGGGAGCGGGGGGAAGACATCCTGTTGCTGGCCCGGACCTTCCTGTTGCGCTTTGCCAAGCAAATGGGGGCGAATGTCAATGGCTTCAGCGATGATGCCTGCCAGGCTTTGCTTGCGTATTCGTGGCCCGGAAACATTCGGGAACTCCAAAACAAAATCAAATCCGCAGTGATTATGGCAGAGGGCCGTCAACTGACCGCTATCGACCTGATGTTGCCTATTAACGGAGATTCAGAAACGGCTTCCATGCCGTTAAACCTCCGGGTCATTCGGGAAGAGGCTGAGCGCGTTGCCATTCAGCGGGCAATTGATTATTCGGATGGGAATATCTCGCAGACTGCCTCATTGCTGGGTATATCCAGGCCAACGCTTTACAGCCTGATGGAGAAATACGGGCTCGAAAGAAATGCGCAACATTGATTCCACTCGGCTGATTCGTTGGTCGGAGATGAAGATGACTCCGGGAACATTTCCCTGTCGGAATCCTTTACATTTTATCTGTTTAGCATGTGGTAATACGCCACCGGATGTTCAATTAGGTGTTGTAAAACAAAGGAAAATACGCGCGGTGGTGATGTGGGAACACTATTTGCAAATCCAGTATTGATTCAGTGAATAAAATCAACGTCAAACTTAATTGGGGTTTTCATAGATATGAAGCCAACAGACTATAAGCAGAATCAAGACACCGAGCTTCAGCCAAGAGCAAAGCGGAAGGGAGCCGGTTTTCTCGCCGCCGTTTTCTCCACTCAGCCGCCGTGGCATCCCCGGTGCTTTTTACCGTAAAAAGCCCGGTTGCCTGGGGGACGACAGGCGCTTCCCAATGCAGTATTACGGCTGTGTTGTCCGGGAATGCCTCTAACCCCGCAAATTGTCAGTCTGCAGCGCGATCTGCGGACTACTGGCAACGGGTATTTACGGCTGTTTCCGGTAATCCGGAATACCCGGTTTTGCAGGCGCTGCGCGCAAATAACATTACCCGGACCACACAGCTTATGTCCCTGTTTTTGCAGGGCTGGGAGATGAACGCCCCGGATATTAACAGCAACTGGTATTTCCGTATGCATGTCAGGGATTGTGACAACCCTTCAATTTGGGACGTGCTGAATACCGGGCCGACAGAGACGTACAAAATCACGTTTATGTTCATCAAACCCCGGACGGGCCGGCCTAATAAAAAGATCCGTGTGGATGTGTTCGAGTATCCGGCCGGGTTTGTCCAGTCTCTGGTTGTCGCGTATTTGAACAGTCTGTTCCCTACGGCCATTGATTATCCTTATACCACCTCAAGCCTGAATGACCGGCTGAACATGGCTGTCGATTCCTCGGTGAAGACGGTCTTGGCGAGACTGAACAGAGTAAGACCAAAACCTAAAAAAATTGATATCTACAAGCCTTTCATTCAAATGAAAAGCGAAATAGAAACATGGAGTTAGTGAGTTTATGCCACTGGTTGAGTTAATTGACGATAACCTCGTGCCTTATGCCGATATTGACGTAAAAATTGTTGACGAGTTTTCAGTCGATAACTGCACCTATAAAGCTGGTGACCAAGTTGTGATTTTCAGCCCCCGGACCGGGGAATCGTTGCTTTGTGATTCTGTGGTGTTGGTTTTCCTGTCTCTCCTGCGTCAGAAAAGCCCGTTGGTTTTTGCACTTTCAGCTTTTTCGGAATGCCATTCGGATTATGCACGCAACCTGCTGAATACGCTTGAAAATATGGAGTTTATCGAAGTTAAAAAGGTCAACTGGAGATAATACTTGGCCCATATGCGTCAATATTGCCTGAATGCCGGGCCTTTCCGGTTTCAGGTTGAAACACCATTGCCTCTGGTTCAGCAATACCTGGAAGAGGTGTATGCGGATAATTTGATAAGGGAGCCCGACCCTTATTACGACTATTCTTTGCAACTGCTGCCAGGAAAGGCCGTCAGGCGCTGGTGGCGTAAACAGGTGCGCTTTTTGTTGACCACAAAATGCCGTTCAAGCCCATGCCACAAGCCCATGCGACTGCGGTGCTGGAATGGGGAATGAATTGGACAATTGCGAGCAACGCCCATCAGTTTCTTATCATTCACGCAGCCGTGGTAGAAAAAGCCGGTAAAGCGGTGATCATTTGCGCCCCCAGTGGTTCTGGGAAAAGTACGCTTTGTGCATATCTGGTTTCCAGAGGATGGAAGCTCCTGTCAGATGAATTGGCGCTTGTTGAACACAATACCCTGACGGTCGAAGGACTGAACCGCCCGATGAACCTGAAAAACGGCTCGCTTCCGGTTGTTGCACCGCTTTTCGATAATAAACAGTTCAGCGAGGAAATCCGGGACACGCACAAAGGCACGCTGAAGCTATTGTACCCGGATAACACGCAGCAACTGCCTGCTGATTTGCATGTCAGCCCGGCGTTACTTGTTTTTGTCAAATACACGCCTGCGGAACGCTGCTTTATTGAACCCGTTCCACCGTGCGAGGCGCTGACAGAAATTCTCCAGCAATCTTTTAATCAGGGAACATTGCACCAAAAAGCCTTTGCAACGGGGAGAAAACTAGTGGATCACACCCCGGCGGTTTATGTGGAATACAGCCAATTTGCCGACTGTGAGAAGGCCCTGGAACAAGCATTGTTAACGCATTCTAACGGGGAGTACCACCATGCGGTTGGTTGAGGTATTGCGTTGTCCGGAGCTGTTCGTTTGCCTTAATCCGAACATGCAGGCGGATATCATCAGTGAAGCCCGCTATCACGGCATGCAATCCCAGCTTCTTCCTCTGTTTAATGGTACTTGCCATTACCACCGTTCTGTCTGGGGGCAATTGCCTGCGGCCATACGCCAGCAACTGACCAATGATTATTACGGGTTCAGCGTGCAGCAGCGGGGGCTCCATCGGGAACTGAGGTTGCTGAAGTCAGCCTTGGGTGAAAACGCGATTCACAACATGGTGGTACTGAAAGGGGCTGCTTACCATCTCGCCGGCATTGAGGAGCTTGAAGGCCGGACAATGTCTGATATCGATGTGTGGGTTAATGAGAAGGATCTTAAAGGCATTGAGGACCAGCTGGTAAATGGAGGGTGGGTACACAGCCACCTGGATGATTACGACGAAAAGTTTTATCGGGAGTGGTCCCAGGAGATCCCGCCGATGAAACATTATGAACGTCGAGTTGAGCTGGATGTCCATTTCCGGATTCTGCCCAAGGCATTGGCATCGAGTGAGCAGGCGCTCAAACTGCTGCGTTATACCCAGTGGACAAAACCGGGTATCCGGGTGCTTACCCTGCCCGCCATGATCATCCACAGCGCCATCCATCTGTTCCATGAAAGTGAATACCGGCGTGGCCCAAGGGACATTTTTGATCTCTACCTGCTGTTTACCCGGCTGTCTCAGGAGCCGGAAGGGTGGCATTCGCTGATGGCTATTCAAGATGAGGTGGGGCAGGGAGAGTCGGTATTCCTGGCCCTGAGGTATTGCCAGAAGCTGTTCAGGTTAACGGTTCCGGAAAATGTGATGGTCTACTACCAGCGCAGTACCCCCAATAGAGCACTCCTGAATGTGCTGGATAATGCGTTTGTGATGGTATTCAGCAACAGTTTCCCGCCGTATCGGCTCGTAGTTACAGCATGATGGCGTTCGTTCTCTACATTCGCGGGCATGCCAAACGCCTGCCGCTGACTATTTTGATCCCGCATCTAATCCGTAAATCTGGCCTCGCAATATCAAACTGGTTTAAGAAACCTGACAAAGAGCAGGAGCCACTGTTTTAGCAATCAGGTTATTTTTTAAACCAGGTTTTCATAACGGATTTTCGTTTTTTTTCTTTTTCGGCGAGTTCGTGCTTCTTTTCAGAAATCATTTTGTCCAGATGCCTTACCGTATTGACCTTTCGCTGAATAACATCATCAAGAATGCTGGAAACAGCACTCAGGGTTTTATGCATTTTCGCCCCGCGAAGGGTATCCCAGTCTTCGTGGCTTGATACTGCGCTGCGGGTATAAAGTGCAACAGCGTCAAGTTCTGCCATCGTTTGATCGTGAGTAGGGAACCCGAGATCCGTCGGGAGGGCGTGATGGCCGTTGTTACCAGTGTTGTCGATGGATTGAACGTCGGGTTTAACGTCTTCCGGTACTTTATTTTTAAAGCCGGAAAGCTCGCTGTTCATCTCTGCAATCACGGCTTCAACATCTTCAGGGCCAATTTCTTTTTTGTCTTCAATGCAGGCATAGAGAAACAGCCGGTCGGCAAATATATTGATACGGCGGGGAATGCCCTGCGTGCAGCGGCGTATGGCAGCAAAGATACCTTCACTCAGAACCGGTTTCTGGCCATCCCACCCAGACTGGCGAAGGCGATGCTCAATATATTGCTGGGTTTCCTCAGCACTGAACGGCTGAAGGTGACACGAAGCAATAATACGTTGACGGAACTGCTCCATCTGAGGCAGTTCAATGATCTGTTTCAATTCCTCCTGCCCGAGAAGAAAGCTCTGCAAAAGGGGTTTGTCGCCACTTTGGAAGTTGGAAAGCATCCTAAGCTCTTCGACACTCTCAGCGGGGAGGTTCTGCGCCTCATCGACAAGCAGTAACGCCCGTTTTCCCTGGCGGTTGAGATCAATCAGGAAAGATTCCAGCGCTTTGAGGGCTTCAGCCTTGTTCATGCCTTTGGCATCAATGCTGAAGTTCGCGCATACCATCCGGACCAGCTCTTCCGGGTTCAGGCGGGTGGTGGCTATTTGGGTGGCGACGATAGATTCATCCACCGTCGCGAGCAGATTGCGGGCTAGTATGGTTTTACCGGTGCCGATAGGGCCGGTTACAACAATAAAACCTTCCCCGAGCGATAATCCGTAATTGAGGTAAGAGATCGCCTTGTCGTGATGAGGGCTGGCGAAAAAGAAGCGCGGATCCGGGCTCAGTCGGAATGGTTTACTGGTAAAGCCAAAATGCGATTCATACATGATTAAAACTCAATTCGTCCGTTTAGCTGGAATCTGAACTCGTCAAACTCACGGGAGGAGCTGCCGGCGACACGGGTGAGATAGCGCAATCCCGCCGTTCCTGTCGCACTGTCGTTGAAGCGTTTGCTGAGGTTCACTTCCGCTTTGTAATAGTCATCCTGCTGGGTGGTAAACAAGGGTGAAGAAAATTCATACCGGTCGAAATTCACCTTAGCGCTGCCTTCAACCAAGCTGGACAGTTGGTGAGACACACCGATACCCGCGCCATAGCGCTTGGTTTCCACAGACAGGAGTGTTTTGGTGACCGGTTCGAGATCTGAGCCGGTCAGGGTCAGTTGCCATTCTGAGCGACGCTGCTGGAGCCTTGTTTCCCAAGTGAGTCTGCGGTCGACAGTCAGGCGTTGATTGATCTCGCCATTAAAAACAAATTCATCGTCGAAACTGGATACCGTTTCGGTATAGCGGACAGTGGTTCTTGTCCTGTGGCTCTGGTGACTGTAACTCAGTCCATAACTGTCCCCGAAAATTCGTTTTTCATAAGAGGCGGTTAGGCGGGTTTTTCTGGACGGTTGCCAGTTAACCCGGGCGCTCCAGTAATCGTCTTCGTCGTTATTCAGGGCAAAGTTATAAGCGACCTCCGCCCAGGTACGATAACTCAGGTAGTACCGCAATCCCGGACCAATACTGGCCCCGTCGTTTGAGGTAGTGGCATCGGTGTCGTCGTAATCTTCATAGTAAAAACGCACCAGTGGCCGCAGCGGCTGGGTTTGAAGACCGAAGACAGACTGAAAGTATTGAGAAGTGGTTGTCCCGTTGCTTTCATCACCAAATGTCCGCTCAGCGTCGTATGAGCCGGACCAGAAAAACAGCTTGGTTTTGGTTCCGTCACGAAATGTGACATCCGCATTGACTCGGCGGTAGTCATCAATGCTGCCTTCATTGTCTCCAATGCTGCCATCTACTCTGGCATCGAGGTTAACGTAACTGCGCGGGTTGGTGCGGTATTCCAGACCAAGAGAGGCTGACCGGCTCTCAAAAGTGCCGCCGCTTATCGTGTCGGCTGCGGCGTTTTGGTTGCTGGCACGGGCTTCGTTACGGATGGATGCGCTGGCATTCATGCTTAGCCCGCGTTTTGTTGAGCGCTCTTTTGGCATTAAAACTCAGTGTTTGGTTGAATTTATCCGCCCGCTGGTCGTCTGAATAGAAGTACTGGGTTGCTGAATAATTCAAATCCAGATCGGTATTCCCACCTTTGAGCTCAGCGCGTGCCCCGGCTGTTATTCCAGAAACAAATGCAGACGTATTTTTGTCGTCCTGATTCAGGTTCGTTGTGTAATCAAGAGACAAACCTGCATAAGGCGTAAAGTCTTTGGTTTGTTCAACAGCGTTGGCAACAGGCACAGTAAGCACAACCAGCAGAGCCATTGCTGCCGTCCGTCTCTTACGCGGCGAATTTGCGTCGGAACAAAGGCCCTGTTGTTTTCCGGATAAGTGCCTAGCTTCCCGACTCAGCTTCGTGTCCATAGCCATAACCGTATCCTTGTCCATAGCTGTACTTGCTCATAAATGAGCTGTGAACCACTTTATTGACGAGAAAACCGATCGCCAGGTTATCGTCCAGGTAACCGATGGCTTCCTTAAGATCTGACATCCGGGTTTTGTCCTGCTCGACCACCACGACAACCTGGCCAACCAGACGAGACAAAACAACAGATTCCACGGCGCTCAGCATTGGGGGACTGTCGATGATGATCATCCTGTCCGGGTAGCGGTTGGCGAGTTCCTCGACCAACCCCTTCATCCGTTCACTGGACAGCAATTCGTTGCTGGACGGGTCAGGCCGGCCGGAGGGAATAACTTTCAGCCGGGGGAGCGTGGTGCTGTAGATGACATCAGAAATGTCGCTGATCTCATTTTTCAGGTATTCAATCACGCCGGGAAGCGCATCTGTGACCCCCATGGTGTTGAGCAGGTTAGGCTTGAGGACGTCACCGTCAATTAACAGAACAGTTTTGTCCTGCTCTGACGCGATACTGAGTGCAAGATTGACCGAACTGAAGGTTTTACCTTCCCCGGGCAGTGCACTGGTTACCATCATTACGTTGCCGCGCTGATGGAAATCGGCCCCTTTTCCGAAGGCGTTTTGCAGCAGTTTATGTTTGATGCTTCGGTATTCATTGCGGATACGGCGAGTATTGTTGGTGGTCGGGAAGCCTCCCAGTCCAATCATCTCCAGCAATGAATCACCAATACGGATATCCGGGTCTTCGATTTGCAAATGCCGGTTTTTTTCCAGAAGCTCTTCAGAAATGACCGGGGTGATGTGATCTTTGTCTTCCTTTCCCGGCTGGAACCGGGTCATGGCTTTTTCAATAATACTCATAGTGCGGCCAACCTCTTCGACAGTTCTGCAATAACCCGGTCATGTATGTCTGTCGAGGCGTTGAGCATCACCATGACGGAAAACACTGCGACCAGCAATGTGTTCGCAAAGATAAACAACCGCTTCTTACGCTTGGCCCAGTGTTCAAGATTGGAGTTAGGCGTCGCTGAAACCATGCCGAAAACCGGAATGCCGGTAACCTGGTACAACTGACGGGATGATGACACCACAGGGGCAATCTGGCTGACGATAAAGGAAATGAACAGCCCGGTTGCAATGCCACCCAGAAGAACAACAGCCAGCAAAGCCATGCGAAATGGCCCGGATGGTTCATTGGGTACCCGTGGCGCTTCAATGACCCGGAACTTGATATCGTCCGCGCCGCCGGTGCCTACGCTCTGGGAGATCAGGGCAGATTCCCGCCGGGAAAGGAGCTGCTCGTATTTCGCTTTGGTAATGTTGTAATCTCGGTTGAGGTTGGTCAGGCGCGCCTCAATATCAGGCACCTGATCGATGTTCTCACTCAGCTCGGAGATTCTGGCCTGGTAACTTGCAATACGGGTTTCCAGAGAGCCAACTTCACTTTCCAGTTCACTCAGGGTGATTTTAAGGTTCTGGTAAACCTCATTGTCGTCCAGCAGCGTTTTGCTGTGTTCTGCACTTCGCAATTCGCGATCACGAAGATAACGCAGCTCACCCAACTGGCGGCGTGTTTCAATCACATCCGGGTGTTTGTCGGTGTAGCGGAAACGCAGGTTATCAAGACGATCTTCGAGGTTTTGCAACCGCTCATCGTATTCGGTTTCAACCGAAATCACCTGATTGGCAGCCAGCGCTTCTTCTTCGGCAATTTGTGCCTTAACAAGGGACACCTTGGTCTGGGTTTCCTTCAGCGCCAGTTCCGTTTGCTCGAGCTGTGTTCTGTTCTGTTGGAGCCTGGCAACATAACTGCGGTCACTGCCGGGAAGGAAACCCGTGTTTTCCCGCTTAAATGACGCAAGCTTTGATTCCGCCTCAACCAGCCGCGCTTCGTACTCGGAGATCTGGCGACTCAAAAACTCATTGGCCTGATCGGTATCCTGACGCTTTTCACCCAACGCGCTGTCGACAAAGACATTGATAGAGGTCTGAACAACATCCCGGGTATAGACAGGGTCTGTACCGGTATAACTGATGGTGTAGAGATTCTCCCTGCCGGTGGAGCGAATGGTGATGTTGTCTTTGAGATCTTTCAGGATGCCCTCATAGGCTTCCGGGGTAGTTGCCCTGACATCCGCATCTGTTTCCCTGGCAATTTTTTCCAGGTTGGGGCGGGCGAGGAGGGTTTTTACCATCAGGCTGAGTTCCTGTGAGGGGTCTGTCTGTATTGCAAGCCCTCTCAGCAGGGGTTTAAGGATAGAGCCGGTGTCCGCGTAGATGCGTGCATCAGCAGTATATTTATTGGGCATCATGGTAACTGCCAGCCACCCCAATGGCAGAGGATCCAACTGACAATCACAATGTAGCGCCGCTTGAGCCAGATTCCTCTGACGTACTGAAGCAGCTGTTCGTAATGCTCGAGCATTTATATCACTCCCAACCTAGAACCAAGCTTCGGGAATGATGATGATGTCACCGGGGAGAATATCCACGTTGGCGGCAATATCTCCGTCACGAATCAATGAATCAATTTTCAGACGGTAGGCTCTCTGTTTACCGTCCTCTACGCGAATGACGCTGGCATTGTCGCCATCGGCAAAGATGGTCAGGCCATCCACGGCGATCATGACATCCAGCAGCGTCATGTTCTGGCGGTAGGCAATGGCCTTGGGCTCTGATGCTTCACCGATTATCCGAACCTGCTCTTGGTAAGGCCGATAAAGCGCTCAAGCATGACAGATACTATGGGTTCCCTGATGTACTCACGAAGGTGTTGTTCAAAGGTGCGGGCGAGCTCGGTAGGGGTTTTACCTGACGCTTTGATGTCTTCAACCAAGCGGGTCGTTATCATCCCGTCTGGCCTGACAATGAAACTTCCTGAAATCTCCGGGTTACCCCAGACAAAGATCTCAAGACTGTCTCCCGGACCAATGAGATAGCGGTACTCATCCACGTCCGTGGTTTGTGACCCCCTGGCGGTAGACGTTGGTAGATCGGTGAGATCACTGTTGGAACAGGCGGCTACCAAGCTAAGTAAACCGACCAAGATCAAGTTCCGAATTGACATAGCGTGTGTCCTTTCTGTTCGGTCTTAAAAAATACGCACTAAATATCTGGGCATTATTTGTTTTGTCCCCATTACCGTACCAACTGAACCGGCTGGGAGATTGCTGCTTTAAAAATTAACTGGTTAGCTTAACTCTTACTGTCTCAGTATTTGGAATTGAGACAGTATATTGCTGGGGTATATTTCTATTAGATGACATAACGGAGTAAAACAGTAGTTATCGTTTTTTACTGTTTATTAAGGTGATAAAAAAATTTGCCTGAGTTTGAGACTTGTATGAAAGCAGTGTTTTATTCCTGAGACTGCGAGATGAATTCACCTATTTATCATCCAATGTCATTTGGGTTCTGGCTTAGTATTAGTCCGTCACCCATATATTGCTGGTAACAAATAAAACTTAAATTCTGATAATAAAACAATTGCTTAACGACGAAAAAATAAAAATTACTTACTATCTGATTAAAAAGATTTATTTATGACCGAATTAAAGTTTTACCGGACATCAACAAGCCATAAAGTCTTGATGATTGCAGACATGACCATGTTAGCTTTTGTGTATTTGCTTACTCACTGGTCATTTGAGAACTCGGTGGCAGTGGCACCTGCACCGGTGATTGAAACCTTTGTCATCGTTGGTATTGTGCTGATTTTTTCTTTCAAAATCAGCATATTTGCTGTTGGTTTGTACAATGTCAAACTCCGTGAGACCCAAACCGGCTTGTTCTACAGGTTGCTATTCAGCGCTATTCTGTCTTACATCTTATCTTTCCTTTTCTTTAAAGTGACTGGCCTTTTGGTTTCCGAAGTGCTTTTCATAGAAGTGTTTCATCTTTACGCATTTATTGGTCTCATTTTTGTTCGATATATTGCAAAAGTGGCAAACTATGAAAGGTTCGGACAAAAGAAAGTGCTGGTAATCGGTGCGGGTGAACGCGCCGCAATTATCGAAAATACGATGAGAAGACGAGCCGACAGAAACGGTTTTGATTTGGTTGGTTTTGTCCATGTTCGGGGCGATAAAGATAATTTCATTGAAAAGAGAAAGATAATTTCATATACAAAAGATACCGATGAAATCGAAGAGTTGATCGATTCTCTCATTTTATCCGGAAGAGCCGATGAAATTGTTATTGCTGCGGATGAACGACGGGATAATATACCTGTTGAATGCCTGTTCCGCTGTAAGGTTTATGGCATCGAAGTTCTCGATATTGTCAATTTTATTGAACGTGAAACTGGGCAAATAGCGGTCAGTCTTGTTCACCCGTCGTGGTTCCTTAATGAACGTACTGCCCCATGACGTACCCTCACCGGGTATTTGACCGGGTAGTCAACGTCGTGCTGGCGCTATTTGTTCTGCTTTTTACCTGGCCGCTGATGCTGCTCGCCGTGGTACTAATCAAGCTTGAAGATGGTTTGCGTGCGCCGGTTTTATACAGCCAAAAACGCGTCGGGTTCAACGAAAGACTGTTTGATATCCATAAATTTCGCAGTATGTCCGTTGATGCAGAAGCGCACGGAGCAAAATGGGCGAGTAAAGGTGACCCCCGGGTAACCCGTGTTGGCAAGTTCCTTCGCAAGTACCGTATTGATGAACTGCCTCAGCTTTGGAATGTGCTCCGCGGGGATATGTGCTTTGTTGGCCCCCGGCCTGAACGCCCTCAGTTTTGCCACTCCCTTGAGAAAGATATCCCGTATTACCGTCATCGCTTGTTGGTGAAACCGGGCCTGACCGGCTGGGCGCAACTCAAATACCCGTATGGCAGCTCAGTAAAGGATGCGCAGGAAAAGCTCCAATATGATCTGTTTTACATTAAACACCGGAGTTTCTTGCTTGATGTCGCCATTTTGGTTCGGACATCAGAGATCATTTTGTTCGGCCGGGGTCAGTGATTTATGGCTCAGGGATGGCAAAGCAACAAGAAGAATACGACTCCGCTGGCAATGACGGTTGATCTGGAAGACTACTTTCAGGTTTCGGCATTTAATGGTGTTATTTCCCCAGAGGAGTGGGGGCTGAGCTACCCGGTGCGGGTTGAAAGCAGCACCCGGAAGCTTCTTGCACTGTTTGAATTTCATGACGTCAAAGCCACCTTTTTTATCCTGGGTTGGGTGGCAGAGCGTCGTCCGGCGCTAATTGCTGAAATCCACCAAAAAGGCCATGAAATTGCCTGTCACGGCTTTCATCATCAAAGAGTGACCGAACTTGACCGGGCCGGGTTCGAGGCCGATGTCTCCCGTTCAAAATTGCTGCTTGAATCCATTACCGGCGAGGCAGTCAGAGGCTACAGAGCGCCGAGTTTTTCAATCAACAAAGACAACGAGTGGGCCTTTTCTGCGTTGGCCGAGATGGGATTCACATACTCCAGCAGTACCTACCCGGTTCAGCATGACCATTATGGGGTGCCTGACTGGCCGCGCTTTATCCATAAACGACCTGAAGGGATCACAGAGATCCCCATCCCGACACTTTCGCTGATGGGAAAGAACATTCCCATTGGAGGTGGCGGGTATTTCCGTTTGTACCCGTTGTCAGTGACAACCCGGTTAATTGATAAATACCTTGAGGAAACCGGGGCTCCATTCAGTCTTTACATTCACCCGTGGGAGTTGGATCCGGCGCAGCGCGGATCCCAGGTATCCCGCTTAAAACACGGTTCAGGCACTACCTGAATTTAAACCGGACAGAGAGCCGGTTGGACCGACTGTTTTCGCTTTATCGCTGGGACACCATGTCCAGCGTTTACCAATTGGACACGGATTTGTTTCGAGGACATCAAAGTGACAGCGTCATTACAAATTTTGCCACTGGATAGCGCCCATTCGCATATTTGGGATGCTTATGTGGATGCCCATCCGGAAGGGAGTTTTTTCCATCTCAGTGGTTGGCGTCGGGTCGTCGAGCGTGCGCTCGGCCACCGTACGCTCTACCTGATGGCCTGGCAGGACGACGCGGTGGTGGGCGTTCTGCCGCTCGTTCGTCAAAAAAGTATGCTGTTCGGGCACACACTGGTTTCAACACCTTTTTGTGTGTATGGCGGTACATTGGCGGACGATGAAACAGTCAGGATAGCGCTGGAAGATGAAGCACTGAAAAGAGGGCGCAAGTTTGGTGTTGACCACATTGAACTTCGGGACAGAGAGGAGCGGGAAGGGGATGAGAACTGGCAGCACCATTGCCGGCATGCCTCTTTCTGGCGTGATATCGAAGACGATCCTGACCAAATTCTGACGTCCATAAAGCGGAAGCAGCGCGCTGTTGTGCGGCACTCCCTCAAAAATGGCCTCAGTTGGGAGATCCAGCAGGATGTTGATCAGTGCTACGACATTTATTCAGAAAGTGTGCGGAACCTCGGTACTCCGGTTTTCAGCCGGCGTTTGTTCAGAGAGTTGAAAAAAGAATTTGGCAGCCAATGTGAAGCGATGGTGGTGAAAGATGCGGACGGGAACGCGGTTTCTGCCGTACTCAGTTTTTACTACCGTGACCTGGTTCTCCCCTATTACGGCGGAGGAACGGAGGCAGCCCGGGCTCTGAAGAGTAACGATTACATGTATTACCAGCTTATGTGCCATGCCGCTTCCCGCGGTTATCGCCGGTTTGATTTCGGGCGCAGCAAAAAAGACTCGGGCTCCTACAAATACAAACAACACTGGGGCATGAATGAAGAGCCGCTGCACTATCGCTGTGCCTTGGTAAAAGCCAAAACGCTTCCTAACCTGTCCCCGAACAATCCGCGCTATGCGGCAGTGATAAATATGTGGAAGCGATTGCCGCTTGGGGTCAGTCGTCAGGTCGGCCCGGTTCTTTCACGGTATCTGGGGTGAGTTATGGATAAAACACCATTGTTATTTCTTTGCCACCGGGTGCCATTCCCCCCTAACAAAGGGGACAAAATCACTACCTACAACTTGCTCAAATTCCTGAGCAAGCGTTATGAGGTCCATCTGGGCTGTTTTATCGACGATGAATATGACAGGCAGTACCTGGGTGCGCTCTCATCCATGGCTGCCAGTGTCAATGTTGTCACTTTGAATACCGCCACAGCAAAAGCTTATGGGCTCAAGGCGTTTTTTTCCGGTGAGCCGATTACGCTGCCTTATTACAACCGGAGCAGCATGCAGAAGTGGGTGGACGAGGTGATCGCCGAGCACCGTATCCGGCACCTGTTTGTCTATTGTTCATCCATGGCGCAGTACGTCAGTGACTATTTTCCGGATGACTACCACAAGGTCGTACATATGGCGGACATCGACTCCGACAAATGGTTGCAGTACGCCGACAACACCTCCGGGGTAATGCGCTGGGTCTACCGTCGGGAAGCCATGCACCTTGCGAAGTATGAACGCAGTCTGGTAGATGAATTCGATGTTTGCTGCTTTATCTCTGACGCGGAAACTGCGCTTTTCCGACAGCGTATTGAACCAGAACTGCACCAGAAAATTCAGACGCTCGGTAACGGTATCGATCTGGCGTATTTCAACCCAAAAGCAGAAATGACACTGGCTGAAAACCATCAGCTTGAGGGTGCCGATTACATTGTTTTTACCGGTGCGATGGATTACTGGGCGAACGCAGATGCCGTTACCTGGTTTGCACGCCACTGCTGGCCTTTGGTTCTTGATAAAAAGCCGGATGCACGTTTCTATATTGTTGGCAGTAAACCGGGAAGCACGGTCAAAGAGCTGGAAACGCAGCGCGGCATTATTGTCACCGGACGGGTGGAAGATGTCCGTCCATACCTGAACGGGGCGGCCGCCGCCGTTGCACCGATGTGTATTGCAAGGGGCATCCAGAACAAGATTCTTGAAGCCATGGCAATGGAGCTTCCGGTGTCCACTACACCGATGGGTATTGAAGGGCTGGAAGGTTACCCGGAAGACAATGTGCAGGTAACTGATGACCCTCAACGAATGGCTGACTGGCTTGTTGAGCAGCTTGACCGCAAACCGTCCGCTCCGTTGTCGCGACAATGGCTGGCCAGCACGTACGGCTGGGACGCGAAACTGGCGCCGGCACTGGATTATTTAACTTACGGTGTACCAGAACCGGATGTGCCAGGGGCAGCACAGGCGTTCCGGAAAAGAAGTTCGAGGAGGCGGTGAATGGCTAGTATGGCGATTCAGCCGCTGACCGGAATGTGGCTTCGGCTGGGTGTTGTCCTGGTACTCTGGCTGGCTGTGTTTCATGTAGGTATCCGGGACATGGTCGGGGTTTGGATGAACTCCAATACCTACCAGCACGGTTTCCTGATATTGCCCATCAGCCTCTGGCTTTGCTGGCAGAAAAAAGACCTTCTGGCACAATCTACGCCTTCGGTGGCTTACTTTCCGGTTCTGTTGTTGCTTGGTCCTCTGTCACTTTGGCTGGTCGGGCGTGTGGCAGATATTTCCCTGTTTATGCACGCGGCCTCCGTTTTCTCCCTGATATTTTTAATCTGGGCTGTGGTTGGTAACCAGATTGCCCGGATTATCAGTTTCCCGTTGTTTTATCTCATTTTTTGTATTCCTTTCGGGGAAATGTTTGTCCCGGCACTGCAAAACATCACCGCTGATTTTGTGGTTGCGTTTTTGCGCTTTGTGGGCATACCTGTCTACCGTGAAGCGTTGTTTATCGCCGTCCCCAACGGGTTGTTTGAAGTAGCCGAAGCTTGCTCGGGTATCCGGTTTCTTATCGCCAGTGTGGCGCTTGGTTGCCTGTTTTCCTATTTGTCATTTGCCAGCCTGAAAAAGCGCCTGCTGTTTATCGGATTCAGTTTTATTTTCCCAATCATTGCCAACGGTTTTCGGGCTACCTTGATCGTTCTCATTGGCTATTGGTCGGATATGACAGTCGCAACCGGCGCAGATCACCTGATATACGGCTGGGTGTTCTTCTCCCTGGTTATCGGGCTTATTTTTGCCGTTGCCAATCGCTTTGCCGACAGTGAGATTCCGGCTGTTTTGCCTGCGGTCCCGGCGTCAAAGCCAGCGTGGATGGTGGTGATTGCTGTGACGGTTCTGATGAGCGCTGCAGCGTGGTGGACCGGCCGGGTGACCCACAACTTGGTTTATCCCGATATACAGGCAGCGACGTTACCGCAGAATGTCAGTCCGGCCGGTGATTCCCGGTCTCCGGTGAAACGCTGGGGAATAACCTTTGCAGGAACCTCGCAGCAATTATTGGGCGAATCCCGGGAAAACGGAGCCTGGTACTTCAGGGCGGTGTACCCTGATAGCAACGCAGGTGGCATCGAAGAGGAGAGCACTGGCAATGTCGGAGAGCTTATCAGTGCATCCAACAAGCTGTATGACCCGGAGCACTGGACGTTAGATTACGCATCAGACATTGAGTTGGCCGGCGCTTCCGGCAACCCGGTAATGGGGCGTCGATTGTTGCTGGCGGACTCTTCCGGCAACCGGCTCGCAGTGATTTATCTCTATTGCGTCGACGACTACTGCGGAGCCAGCGGGGCAAAAATTAAATTGTGGGATGCATTGTCCCGACTTTCTGGCTCAGTGCCTGTTGGCCAGGTGTTTGCGGTTGCCGTGCTGGTAAACGGGGATGGTAGCGAAGATGAGTCTGAGCAACTTGCTGGCCGCTACTGGATATGGCCTGACCAGGCATCGTTGCAGGCTGTCCGGGGAGTACCTTTGGCCAATGCACGTGGAGCAAAGGTTTCCCATAACGCAGCCCTGAATGCGGGAGGGCAGTAACCGGAATGCGAAAACGGAGTTTCCTTTCCCGATGGATTGATAAAGCCGATGCCATATATGACACAGGCAACAGTGCCGAACGCTTGTTACCCATGCAGGGATTGCGCGGCATTGCCGCTTTTATGGTGTTTGTTGTCCATTACTGTGCCCAAATACTTCCTTGGTTAAACACTGACGGTTTTACCGGGGAAGCCGTAAAAGTCTACCGGGCAATTGGCGCCAGCGGCGTCGATCTGTTTTTCGTCCTGAGCGGCTTTCTAATTTACGGCATGTTGATTAAGCGCGAGCAGGCATTCCTTCCTTATTTCAGGCGTCGCATCCGACGCATTTACCCCACGTTTCTGGCTGTATTAGCCGTATACCTGATCCTTTCCGTGTTGTTCCCGGGGCAAAGCAAATTCAGCGGAGATATGGGTTCGGACGCGTGGCTGCTGGCAGGAAATATCCTCTTGCTGCCGGGAATGTTCGATATGACAGCCATTATTTCTGTCGCCTGGAGCCTGAGCTACGAGATGTTTTTTTACCTGGCAGTCCCGTTCACTATTGCCCTTTTAAGTCTGCGAAAGTGGCAACAAACCGAGCGGGTTGGGTTCCTGGTTGCCGTTTCAGTGGCTGGTTTTATGGCGCTGGGCATGGGGTATACGTCTCATTCAGAATTGTTGATGTTTTTCTCCGGGATGTTGCTGTTCGAATACACCCATAGCAGGGAAACATCGGGGTTACCGTTTCGCTTCCCATTGGTTACGGTGCTCTTTGCCTTATTAGCCTGGTACCGGTTTTCTGAGGCCGGGGAGTGGGTGAAGATAGCCATTATGTTTATTGGCTATGCGCTGGTATGTGTGCAGTGCCTCGACGGCCGGGAGGTTTTGTCCCGATTCTGTACAACCCGGTTTATGTTGTGGTTTGGCAACATGAGCTATTCCTACTACCTGATCCACGGCCTGACCCTCAAATTCCTGTTTATGGTGCTCCCGTTTCTTGTGACGCCAGACGGCCAATGGACCTATCAACTCTATGTTCTGATGCCGCTGTTTTTTGCCGTGACCTGGCTGGCATCTACCGTCCTCTATGTATCGGTTGAAAAGCCGTTTTCTCTCAAGTCTCCGGTAAAGGGGGCGTCACTGGTTCGTCACATTGCAGGGGGAAACGCTGATGTGTGGAATTGCCGGAATTATCAACCTCAAAAAACACCAACCGGTGGATATGGTTTCGCTTCGCAGGATGAACCGTGCTCAAGCGCACAGGGGGCCGGATGACGAAGGGTATTACGAGTCTGAAAATGTCGGCCTTGCACACAGGCGGCTTTCGATTATTGATTTGTCCGGTGGTCATCAACCACTGCTTTCAGAAGATAACCAGATTGTTCTCGTATTTAATGGCGAGATTTACAACTACGTAGAACTGGGCAGGGAACTGTCTCGGATGGGATACCACACCCGAACCCATTCAGACACCGAAATTCTGCTTTTGTCATGGCGTGCCTGGGGCACCGAATGTGTAAAACGTTTCCGCGGGATGTTTGCCTTCGCCCTTTGGGATAACCGGCAAAAGGTCTTTTTTGCTGCCCGTGACAGGTTGGGGAAAAAACCTTTTTACTATTCAGTGACCGGCAACGGGCAACTGGTGTTCGGGTCTGAACTAAAAACGGTGATGATCCATCCTGATGTCAGCCGGTCGTTGCGCCCGGAAATGGCTGAAGAGTACTTGATGTATGGTTACATCCCCGATCCCGGTACACCTTACCAGGATGTGTTCAAGTTACCGCCTGCGTGCCAGTTACTGATAAAAGACAACGGAGAGGTGTCCAAAGAAGCCTATTGGGATCTGCCTGGCGTGAGCAAACGATGAGCGACAGCGATTGGGTGGAAGGTTTTACTTCTCATTTCAAAGAAGCGGTCAACCTTCGTATGCGTTCAGACGTACCGGTCGGTGCTTTTCTTTCCGGAGGGGTGGATTCCAGTGCCGTCGTCAGCCAGATGGCAGCGCTCTCCGAGCAGCCGGTCAGAACCTGTGCGATTGGATTTGAAGAAGCTGACTATGACGAGAGCGATTATGCCGCCTATGTCGCAGGCAGGTACAACACTGATCACCGGCTGACAGAGTCTCTGCCGATGATCGGGAACTGATCGACCGCCTTATCGATGTCTATGACGAACCTTTTGCAGACAGCTCAGCCATGCCAACGCTCAGAGTCTGTGAAGTGGCGAGGAGCCGGGTGAAAGTGGTGTTGTCCGGAGATGGCGGGGACGAGCTGTTTGCCGGATACCGTCGCCATCGCCTCCATATGCATGAGCAACGTGTCCGGGACTTTTTCCCTCAACCCATCCGTACCGGTGTGTTCGGGCCTCTGGGCAGAATTTACCCCAAAGCCGACTGGGCGCCCCGGCCGCTCCGGGCCAAAACAACCTTCCAGGCATTGTCCAAAACAGCTGTTGATGCTTATGCACACTCCATGTCCAAGCTGCGTTTTGATGAGCGCTGGTCGCTTTACAGCGAAAGCTACAAAAAAGCGCTTGGGGGTTACCGCGCAGAAGAAATCATGCGCAGCCACGCTGAAAACACACCCTGTGATGACCCGGTTAAGTTCATCCAGTACCTGGATATGAAAACCTGGCTGCCGGGAGACATTCTCACCAAGGTGGACAGGGCCAGTATGCATCATTCACTGGAAGTGCGGGCGCCTCTTCTTGACCACATGCTCTGGGAATGGGGTTTTTCCGTCCCGTCCCGGCTCAATATCCAGGGGCGGGAGGGCAAATGGCTGATGAAAAAAGCGATGGCTCCTTATCTCAGTGAACAGATTCTCTACCGGCAAAAAAGGGTTCAGTATTCCACTGGCTCAATGGCTGCGTGGGCCTTTGGCGCAAACCCTTCGGCACGATCTGTTGGATGGGAAATTAGCGCAACTAGGATGGTTTGATCAGCAGGCACTATGCCGCCTTTACGATCAGCACCAAAGTGGTGTGAGGGACAACAGTGAGGCGTTGTGGAGCTTGCTTATCCTGGCGCGATTTATCGATGCACAAGCGTAGTGATGTATTTCAGACAGCAAAACACGTTGGAGCCAGGAAGGCTGAATAAATAAGTATGCATATAAAATTACTGACAATAAGTACGCTTTACCCGTTTCCCGGATGTGAACGGCATGGCGTTTTTGTTGAAACCCGGCTTCGCCAGTTGATGACCCGCTACCCCAATGTGCAGGCAAAAGTGATTGCACCGGTTCCCTGGTTTCCGTTCAAGTCGCCGCTGTTTGGGGAGTATGCCAAATACGCGGGTGTGCCAGACGTCGAAATCAGAAACGGGATTGAAGTATTCCACCCCCGGTACACCGTGATTCCGAAGGTTGGCTGGCAGCTTACTCCTTTTTTCATCAAGCGGGCGATAACGCGACAGCTTCGCAAACTGATCATCAGTGATTACATTCCGGATCTCATTGACGGGCACTACTTCTATCCAGATGGCGTCGCCATTAAACATGTTGCGCAAAACTTTGGAATTCCGTTTACCTGTACTGCAAGAGGTACAGATATTAACTTGATTCCCCAGTATCCAAGGCCCAAAAACGCAATTCTGTCTGTAATGGCATCGAGTAAACACAACATGGCGGTGTGCGGCGCGCTTCGGGAAGCCATGATTGGCATTGGCGGAGAGCCGGAAAAGATAACCACGCTGAGAAATGGTGTAGACCTGAGCCTGTTTCCGTTTGTCAGGGAAGATGCCCAACGCAGTTTACGCAACGAGTTGGGGCTGCCCAATGACGCCCCTGTGCTGCTGTCTGTGGGGCACCTGATTGAACGAAAAGGGCACCATCTGGTGATTGATGCGCTTACCAGCCTTTCAAAAGCCGTCCTGGTGATAGCAGGGGATGGCGAGGCGTCCGCGAGATTGCGCAAACAGGTTGAGTTATCAGGACTGTCAGACAGGGTGATATTTACCGGCGCGCTTCGGCAGGAACAATTGGCGAAATACTACGGTGCTGCCAACGCACTGGTATTGGCGTCCAGCCGGGAAGGATGGGCCAACGTTCTTTTGGAAGCCATGGCATGCGGCACCCCGGTTGTCGCCACTAATCTGTGGGGGACGCCGGAAGTGGTGGCATCACCGGAAGCGGGCGTATTGGTTGACCGCAATGCAGCAGCCATCGCCCGTGGTATTCAGGAGCTTTTGGCTTTCCCTCCAGAGCGGTTTGCCACGCGAAGGTATGCAGAGCAGTTTTCCTGGGATGAAACATCGGATTTGCAGATGAAAATCTTTGAAGCCATTCTCAACGGGCAGGAAGTCGGCCAAAGAGTGCTTTCCGGGAATGTAAGGGTGACGTTGTGAAGATTCTTTATCACCACAGGATTGCGTCGAAAGACGGCCAGTACGTCCACATTGAAGAGATAGTCAATGCGCTGAGAAACCTCGGGCATGAGGTTATCCTGGTGGGGCCGGATGTCGCTGAAAATACGGATTTTGGCAGTGATGGCGGATGGGTCACGGTACTGCGGCAGAAGTTTCCCAAAGCGTTGACTGAACTGCTTGAATTTGGCTACAGCGCAGTGGGTTTCATGCGTTTGTTAAAAGCCGTCTGGAAACATAAGCCCGATGTTATCTACGAACGATATAACCTCTACTATCCCGCCGGAATATGGGTAAAAGCGCTGACGCGCCTGCCTTTGGTGCTGGAAGTGAACTCACCGCTTTATGATGAGCGCCTGGCTTTCGGTGGGCTGGCGTTACCTAAATTGGCAAGATGGTCAGAACACTACGTCTGGAAACGGGCGGACCATGTGTTGCCGGTCAGTCACGTTCTCGCCGGATTTATACAACGTGCTGGCGTAGACGAAGCAAAAATCAGTGTTGTTCCTAACGGCATTGACCCGGATAAATTCCTGAATGGCCGCGTCGAAGCCGAGGACGAACCCGAAGCGGACCCGGTACCGGGTGATTTGCGAACGCATATGGCTGGGAAGCTGGTGGTGGGTTTTGTCGGGTTTTGCCGTGAGTGGCATCGTCTGGACAAAGTGTTGGAGCGTCTTGCTGAACACCCCAGAAAAGATCTGTATTTGCTGGTGGTCGGGGACGGCCCGGTTTCAGAGATGCTGCAGAAAAAAGCCCGTGATCTGTCAATGGAAGATCGGTTCTGCCTCACCGGCCTTGTCACCCGTGAGGCAATGCCGGGTTGGTTGGACTGCATCGATATTGCGATTCAACCCTCGGTAACACCCTGGGCATCGCCCCTCAAGCTGATCGAGTACCTTGCTAAAGGAACCGCTATCGTTGCTGCTGATACACCTAACCTGCGCGAATTGCTTGAAGATGGCAGAAATGCCCTGCTGTTTCCGCCGGATGACCTTGAGCAAATGCTCCTGGCTATTGACAGGATCATTGAAGACGAGGCCCTGTGCCACAGCCTGAAAGTGAACGCAGTTGAAACCATCCGTGCCAGAAACCTGACCTGGCAGGGAAATGCAGAAAAGATCATTGCGGTTTTTGATTCTCTGATTGGTGCGGAGGGCAAGGAAGCTCGCGTGCAGAAAAACTCCTCCTAGCGGACTAGCGGAGCGCCGCTGCGTAATGTCGCTCCACTGTTTCAAATTGGTTTTATTCTTTGGCGTAGATTCCGTTTGACGATCTTCGTCGCCGGATGGGTTTGGCTTGCTCTGGCTTGCCGTTGTTATCTTTGCCTTCTGTCGCCTCGTTAAGTTTGACCGACGCAGTCAGCGCCGCACTCATTCCTATAATGGCCCAATAGAGCTCGTAGTAGGGCAGGGAAACGGATGCGCCGGCTGCAGCAAATGTTACCAATGACAACCTGGTCATCCTCGCAAGGCGGTATTGCCAATGGTGGATTCCATCCTTGTTTTTTACGGCCCGTTCTATTGCCCCCAACCGGAAATAGGTTCCGGCTAATATCGCAATGAAAACGAAAAAGGCAACAAACCCGTGGTCACCCAAGACCTGAAAATAAATACTGTGAGCAGCCCAGCCCCTTTCACCGGGTGGCGGTGTGGGGAGAAAGGCAAAACGGTCAAGGTCAGCAGAGAGGGCGCGCCAGACATAACCATAACTGGCAGATTTGAACCCGCCCCCCAGGAGAGGACGATCCATCGCCATCAGGGTATGGATTTTCCATGACACCACCCGGGTCATAAATGAACCGTCTTCAGTGGCGGTCTCTATGGTGCTCATTCGGGAGTACCAATTGTCCGGCAGATAATTCACCGCGATACCAAGCATCAGGCAAAACCCACAATAGAGATGACTTTGCGGTTGCTCTTCAGCCAGAAATATCCTCCAACAACCAGCAGTGCGATAAACCCGCCGCGGGAGTGGGTGCCAAGCACGGCCAGAATGGAAATACACAGCGCCGCAATCAAACCAACTCTGAGCCAGGCCGGCCACTTATTTCCCATCTGATAGATGAAAAAAGGCAATATCATGGCGGTAGAAATAGCAAGGTGGTTGTTATCTGCAAGGATATGGCCATACGGGCCATGAATTTTGTGCCCACCTCCGGATGCAATAAATTTCAAGCCTTCGATAACGGCATAAAATCCGATTGAAAGAAGAATTGCCCAAATATACATATCGAAATGCGCTTTCTTTCTTAATATCAACGTGGTGGCAAGAAAAAGAATCATGACTTTCAGAAACTTGTCCCATTCCATCCAAACAAGTTCTGGAATCACAATAGTTGTTGCACTGGTAATCGTTGTAATGAGGAAAAACAGAATGGAGAGGGTTACCTGAAGGTTAAATGTCGGAACAGGTTTTTTTGAGGCAAACAGATAACTGACGCCGGTCAGAGCCGCAAACAGTGTGTTGTAACTGATACCGGCTGCAATACCGTATAACCAAAACACAGGAACAAACAACCCGGACCACAACCAGAGGCTGAGGCCAATAAAAGGCCTTCGCAATGCCATGAAAATTAAAACGAATGCGATTCCCAGGAAGAAGAGATCTCTCATTCGTCATCCTTGTTTTCTAACTGGGTTTCGATTTGACAAATCCAAACTAAAAAAACAAGGCAAGCTGCGAATAAAATACTTTCAATCATAGAGTTCGGTTGCTCTTGGCTTGGGATGTTCCCTTTAAGATCTAATGTATATGGAAACCAATTAAAAAGTCCTTGTCCACCTGTTTGTAATTTCATTATTAAGACAGGTGAGTCAATAAACGCTGTATCAATATAGAGACAGTTGTTTTGTTTTTATCTCATGTCATCAAGTGCACAACAATCAATGATGGTAATTGCTCAAAATTAATACTCTTTACCGCCAAAATATCCGTCATCCTGAACGGGAATTTTAAATTAATTCCATGTAATGAAATAAAAATTTAATGGATTGTCCGGGCAAGCAAAATGATTTCCAGGAGGGTGAAATGATTGTCAGGTCAAAGTCTCCACTACGGCTGGGATTGGCCGGAGGGGGAACTGATTTGTCTCCATATTGCGACACTTACGGTGGGTGTGTGCTGAATGCCACGATTGATATGTATGCCTATTGCACTATAGAGATGCATGAACCACACGAGGTATCACTTTTGTTGCCCAAGATATGGGTGTTGAGGAACACAGTCCGCTGTTGAATGTACTTCCTCTGGAAGACCCGCTTAAATTGCACAAGGCTGTGTATAACCGTATTGTCAGGGATTTTAATGACAACAAACCGCTGCCGGTCTCAGTCTTTACCTACTCCGATGCCCCTCCGGGCAGTGGGCTTGGATCTTCCTCTACCATGGTTGTCACCATGTTGTCTGCTTATCGACAGCTTCTTGGCTTACCGCTTGGCGAGTACGATATTGCCCGTCTTGCTTATGACATTGAACGAATCGACTGTGCCTTTCCGGTGGACGACAGGACCAGTATGCCACGACCTTTGGCGGGTTTAACTTTATGGAGTTCTTCGAAAACGAACGAACCCTGGTAAACCCACTCCGGGTCCGGCTTATATTATCAATGAGCTTGAAAGCCAGGTGATGCTTTATTACACCGGGGTATCCCGTGCGTCAGCGAAAATCATTGATGATCAGGTAAAGAGTACATCGTCTGAAGACGGCTCAGCGCTTGAAGGGTTACACCAGGTCAAGATGCTGACCTACGAGATGAAAGAGTGCCTGTTGCGCTCAGATATTGACGGCATGGCTGACCTTTTTCACCAGTCATGGCTGGCAAAAAATCCACTTCTTCCTCTATCACCACGCCACTTATCGACACAATTGAAGACCGGGTACTGAGTGCCGGTGGGAAGTCGATTAAGATTTCCGGCGCGGGTGGTGGCGGTTTTGTCATGTTGTTTGTTGATCCTTTGCGCAGGTTGGACGTGAAACGTGCTCTCAAAGACGTTGAGGGCGAATTCTACCGATTTCGGTTTTCACCTTTTGGGACGGATTCATGGACCATTTAGAGTATTTCAGGAAGAACATTGCCGCTTCCATTGACGTAAAGAAGATGCTGTTGGAAAGCGATGAGATCCAGGAGAAAATTTACGCAGCAGCCGAGGTTTGTCTCCATGCCTTCGGGAAGGCAACAAAATCTTGATTGCCGGTAACGGAGGCAGTGCCGCGGATGCTCAGCATATTGCCGGCGAGCTGGTCAGCCGGTTTGAGTTTAATCGCCCGGGTTTGCCTGCTGTCGCCCTGACAACAGACACGTCTATATTGACTGCGGTTGGTAATGATTATGGGTTTGAGTACCTGTTTGCGCGGCAGCTTGAAGCGCTGGGCAACGACGGTGATGTGTTTATCGGCATTTCCACGTCCGGAAATTCACCTAACATTCTGGCATCGATGGAAACAGCGAAAACTCGTGGTATCCGTACTGTCGCTCTGGGCGGTGAGGGAGGCGTATGCAAACTCTGGCTGATGTCTGCATATCGGTTCCTTCCAGCCATACGCCCCGGATTCAGGAGTCTCACATCCTCATAGCCCATATGCTTTGCGGCTATGTCGAGGAGCGTTTTTTCCATGGTTAGTCAGGACCAATCTGAAATAGCCAACGCGGCGAGCGTACCCGCAGGCACGGAAGCGGTCATTTTATGCGGTGGCCTGGGCACCCGGCTGGGTACCCTTGCCAAAGATGTACCTAAATCGATGCTTGAAATTGGCGGCCGCCCGTTTCTCACCTATCTGCTGGATCGGCTGGCAGACAGTGGGATAACGGAAGTGACACTGGCAGTGTCCCACCTTCGCCATATCATCATTGATTACTTTGGCAGCCAATACCGGGGAGTCAACATCTACTACTCGGTAGAAACCCAGCCGCTCGGTACAGGTGGGGCAATCCGGCAGGCCGTCTCCCAGATTCTGGAACGGGACGGGGCGAAAAATATCCTGATCCTGAACGGTGATACCTGGGCAGGCGTCGATTTTGTCGAATTGGTTGCGGGTACCAGAAAGACCTCCGCCGGGTTTGGTATGTCGGTAATGTGGCTTGGGGATACAGGAAGGTATGGCCGGGTTCAGTTGGACGGAGATGAACACCGGGTGTTGGCTTTCCAGGAAAAACAGGCGAGCAGTCCGGGGTACATCAATGCCGGTGTGTATTGCCTTGACCGGTCATTTGTCCGGCATTGGCCCGACAGTGAAAAATTCTCGTTTGAAGTGGATGTGCTCCAACGCAATATCGAAGATTGGAAGCCCCATGCTCAGAAGCTGAATGGACAATTTATTGATATCGGTTTGGCCGAGGATTTACGCAATTTCCGGGAAAACTACGCGTCTATAATGCGTGTGTAACCCTCAACAGACTTTTCCTTCCCGGCGTGTTGTATACCCAAAACCACCTCAAGGTGCGTGATTCAGAGTGATTTCAGTGCGTTCAATTCAAGGAAAATACCTGAACGAATGGCTGTTCCCTTTCGAAGGTATTTGACACAGAAGTGGACGCACTGAAACCCTCCCGAAGGGCGAGTTTGATTGGCTCTCATTCTGCGTTGCTGTTTTTTGATTTAGAGCCACTAGATCTTCAAAACAGCGCCTTGACTGAAAGCCAATCAACTCTCGCTGAAAACTGCATCTTGAGGTGGCTTGGGTATATTGACATTCCGGGAAGGCTCTCCTGCTTTCCCCCTGCTTTATCCGGCTTTAAGCTTCAGCACAGTCAGGACTTTTTCGGTCACTTTATCCAAAACGGTAAAAAGCGGAGCATAAATGTAGGCAGCGTAGCCAGTGGTTTTACGGCAATGTGCCAGAAAAGCCAGTATCAGCGCCGTATACCAAGGCACCTGTCACGATTGTTACAAGAAGGACCAACCATTGCGGGCTGCCATTAAGTACATCAAGGCAATAGCTGACACTCAACGCCATCGGAACGGAAGCCACAACGGGTACTCCAAGGACGATCGCAAACTTGAGCGGAGGCATACCCAAGGTAAAGATACCCAACACGATCAGCCAGATGAAAAACACCATGGCAACAGCGGTCCGGATGAAAGAGAGTGTTTCAATTCCTTGGGCGGCGAAGCGGTAAAACAGGGCTGAGACCGCGATGATGAGCAAGACATCTGAAAGGAAAATCAGCTTCATGCGTGTGGTGATGGTAAAAGCATGAATCAGCGGACCGTATAACGTCGAGGTGAGCATCAACGGAGCCATCGCCTGCAGTATGGGGACGGCTTCTGTCCACTGGTCACCCAACACCACATTCACAAACGGCTCGGCGACAAGAACGATGCCTACAGTCGACGGGATAACGATCATCATCAGCACCGCAAGCTGCTTTATCAGTATGTCGCTGATTTGCTCAATGCTTCCCTGGTTTTTCGACAGTACCGGGTACAGTGCCCGGTTCAGGGGATAAACCAGTTCGGTAGCAGGCAGCCAAGCAAACTCCTGAGCGATGTTGTAAAGACCAACCGCCCGGCTGTCCATCAGACGGCCAACAAGAAAAATATCCAGCCTTGAACGAAAGTACCCTGACAGGGAAATCAGGAACACCCATTTGGAAAAGTGCCACTGTTCATGCCAGTGTCGGTGAGAAAAGCGAGGCCGGAAGTGACAGATGATGTAGCCGGAGACTGTTTTAATCACCAACCCTGCGAGTGTCCCGATGATGAGCGCCCAGTAGCTTTGCCAAAGCCAGGCGATGACAAGCTGATTGCCACAGCAGAAAGTTTTTCGACGATTTCTATCTGGGTAATGGCCGCAAAGTTATAGTTTTTTTCATAAAGGTCGATGCCGGGGTTTTTCAGCCCGGTGAGCAGTGGGGTGACAGAGACAAGGTAAAGGACACTTTCCAGCTTCGGCATGTCAACAAAGTCAGCCAGCGGCTTGGCTAAAAACACAATGGCAAGGAAAGCGATAACCATCAGGCTGAGATTAAGGCTCCACGCACTGTTAACTTCGCTGTCGGTAATATCCGGTTTTCTGACGATATAGCTGGTGGAACCGCAATTTACAAAGGTGGCGAAGAGATAGACAAAGAATGTTGCCATGGCGACAAGGCCGAAATCTTCCGGTGTCAGCAACCGAACCAGGATCAGGGAGCTTGCGAAACCGAGGATACGGGTCACCCAACGAATAATTAATTGCCATTTGGCACCATGCAACATGGCCTGGGTGTTGGACAGCGTCATACTTCTGCACCGGACATTGGGAGCGGTTTAGGTGCTAAATAGGTATCTGGCTCTAATGCCCCTGCAACCCGGCATGAACCTTTCAGGGTATCCCTGAACCAACGGAGGTAGGCTTCGGTCTCTGATTTGAAACGGGTGAGGTCCTGTTCTGTCTGTACGTAGGGCGTGAATCCGGGCACAACAGAGGGAGAGTGGAAAGACAGAATAAACGTTTGTTGTCCACTGGCAAGCAGTTGCAACGTCAGCTTTTGCATTTGCTTGAGCGAGAACCCCTCGGGAGACAAACGCCAGCGCTTTACACCGGCGAGCTTCAGCATTACTTTTCCGGCCAATTCATTGCTGAACTGGTGATAGCGCTCCGGGTTGGCGTTCAGCCAGGTGGCCAATGGGGCAAGCCAGGAGACAAGCCCAACGGTGTGAGGATGGGAGGCAATGCCGTATCGTTCGTCGAAAAAGCTGCGAGCGCAATAGCCGCTGAAATCCGGCCCGGACTGGTGGCGGAAATCGCAATACGGACTCACGGAAAGATCGGTGTTGTAGCCAAGCTCTGACAGAATCCGGTGACTGTTTTCGCCAATTCCATACCGACCGGCCAGGTAGGTTGTGGGAACCTGGCCGGTGATGTCCGAAATTAGTGTGGTGAGTTCAGCCAGCTTGGCTTTTTCTTCATCATACGGAAGGTTGCCGGGATACGTATCTGCCTCACAGACCGCATCTTCACTGCGCAGTGGAGGTGACACCCAGGGGTGAAGGTGGGTCGCGATTTCCAGCAGTGATGAAGGCAAGTGAGAGAGAGCCGCCAATGCCATTTTCCCGTCTTCACTGGCGGTAAACGGATAATCGAGCGCGAGTGTGACCGGAAAGCCTTCTTCTGCCAGTTTTTTCACCCATCCGGCTAATATCGGAGCATGTGTCGCTGCCACATTCTTGGGGTGAAATCCGCCATTCCAGTCGAACTCTTCTTCGGTATGGATGACCAGGGCAAGCTGGGGCGACATCAGGCCTGTACTCCTTTCCACAAGTCCCTAATGTGTAATGTGACGTGCCGGATGGTGCGGTAACAGTCGATAACGGAATCCATCGGCGCATCATAAGGGTCTTCAATTTCTCCTCGCGGTGTCGCTTTGCCCGGCAATGGGGTGTTGCCCAGCAAATCTGCCGCCATAAACCAGTGGTTTACCCGGTAGGCTGTCAGCAGTTTCTCCCTGTTTGCATGGTCAAAGAAAATTACAATGTCGGTTTCGAGCAGGTTTTTCTGTTTGAGCCATTTGGAGCGGTGACTGGCAAGGTCGATGTGAAGTGTGCCCGCCGCTTCAACCGCTTTTTCCGGGCTGAGCCGGTGGTCCTGCGTATGAAAACCGAATGAATCTGTGTTGATGGGCGCTGTGTCAGCAAGCGCTTCGTTCAGGGCTTTTTCCGCAAACGGGCTTCGCATTATGTTGCCGTAACAGACAAAGATGATTCTTGGCTCCGGCAGGGAGACAAGCAGTGACTTCAGTGCTTTGGTTGCTTTTCGCCTGCGCCAGTATCGCAGAGGGGAAATTTTCTGCTTAACAGAGCCTGCCAGATTAGAAAACAGCTGGCGGCTCTCCTCGAAAAAAGGAGCGGGATCTACTTTGTCCCAGGAATCGATGGTTTCGCCGGGTGTCAACGCACGGAAGAATTCTGCCAGCCGTTTAAAAACATGGCGAGAGGCAGCAGTAAACCCTTCCTCCAGACGAATCGACTCAAACTTTCGCTTAATTTCGTACAAGTCGGCGGTCATTGCCCGGGCGGTCACATTTTCGCGGTAGTCGGTAATTGGGGAATTCGGAAGCTGTTTTTTGAGCAAGTATCGACTGAATAGAAACGGGAAATCGACACCGGCGAATTGTGCGAGGGGCAGCGAACCCCAGAACCGGCAATTCACTTCCAGCAGTATTGTCTGCCCTTCCGCATTCCTGCGGTATTCGAACATCGCAACACCGGTTAATTTAGACTCGCGGCACAAACAGGCCGTTTGCCTCAGCAGCTCCGGATCCAACGGAGCGCTGACCCGGTAGGAGCTTCCTCCGCCGCTTTGCGGTTCAGCTACACGGGTGTGAGCAAAGGCGGCATGCACTTCACCTTCCACTGCCAGAACAGACACTCCCAGCCCATTGCCCAGGAAGTACTGTTCAACCAATACCTTTCCGGGCCGGATTTGCCCTGCCATTTTGCGAAGTCCTGAGCCGAGCGGATTATCGCGACATTTTGCCGTTCGCTGAGCTCTTCATGGCGGAACGACTGGAGTGGCTTGAGAACAAACGGAAGCCCAAATTCAGATTCCAGCTCATCAAAACACATGTCTGTGGTGGTAAAGAGCTTCCCTTGTGAGACGGGGACGTGACAGCGCTTGGCAAGGCATTTGGTGAGCCATTTGCTGGCAAAAAGGCGTATCGCGCGGCGGTTTGCCATCCCGAGCTGGGTGCAGGCCGGCAGGGATTTTCGCATCTGCACAGAGTAGGCAGCCCGCTCATCACAGGGCAAAACGAGGTCAAACTGGTAGCGGTGGATAAGCGCCAGCACTTCACTGTTCCAGTCTTCCGGTGTGGAAGACTGATAGTTGTAAAAGAAGGCTTGCTTGATGTACTGGCTTTTCAGAGCAGGGCTGTTTCTCAGGTAGCAAACAACATAGACATCAAACCCTGCTTTACCCAGGGACCGGACAACGGTCAGGAAACTGCGGGTATCTTCGCCCAACACAAGCACCGACAGGCGCGTCTGACATTCAATTGGCGTCATAACTTTCCATGTAAAAGCGGGACGTTTCCTTACGTGGTTATTTTCAAACCAAATTTAACGCCACAGGGTTTCTGAACGTATTGTAATCCGGTCAGATTTAAAGTGACTCTTATTGTTGAGACGGCTATCTGCTGAACTTTTGGACGCGTGTTTTGAACTGTGTTGAAAGCGTTCGCCAAACGATATCGAACTCAGGGTGAAACCGGGCGGCAACCGCAATTACAGGCAATGCCAGGGCCACGTAACATGCAGCGCCGGCAGCAACACAAACCAGGAGGCTGAAAATGTTGTCCGTCAGCATGGTGAGCAAGTGTTCTACGGCCAGATACATGATTAACGCGGGTACAACCGGGATGACGAATATACCACCAACCTGAATAGGTGCTGGCTGACATAGCGATAATACACCGCAGTGAGCAGGGAAATGAAAATGGCTGCGATGCCGACACGAGCGTAAGTAAAGGCCTCCAAATTTGCCCCTGATTCGCTGAGCCCATAAAAAGCGAAGACTATCGTTGCGATGATGACGGCATCTATCAGAATCAAAAGGGGGAGTTTTTCCTTCACAGTGAGGATGTTTTGCATACCGATGTTCATTGGCATGGTCAGCATAAGCATCGTGATAAGTGATAAAACCGGAGCCAGTTCTTGCCAGTCTTTTCCCAGTACCACAGTAACAGCCAAGTCTGAGACGGCAGCAACACCCAGAGCCGCCGGGATCACCAAAAGGTATGCCCAGCAAAGATAAAGGTTGAAGGTTTGTGCGAGTTTTTCCTGCTCGTTGGCGATTTTGCCGAATGTGGCGTAAAGCGGCGCAGTTACCGGTTCTATAAGCTCACTGAAGGGTAACCAACCCAGTTCCTGGCTGACCCGATAGAGGCCGACGTCCTTATCTGACAAAAATTTCCCGATAAGGAGTGCATCAATGCGGGAGCGCAGTGCACCGGTTGTCGACACCACCATCATTTTGCCGCTGAAATTCAGGTATTGAGCCCAGCCATAGCCAATCCATTGCGGCGATCTTGGCACCAGTCGGTAGGAAAGAACGGTGATCAGGGTTTCTGAGAGAAGGCTTCCGACAATCAGCGCCCGGTAATCTTCGAAATAGAGTGCCATTGCAACGGTCAACGGGAATATTGTCAGGCGGGTAGTCATCTGCATTTTGGATATTGGCTTGTAATTGAGCGAGCGCTCCAACTCAACCAGCCGAATGTTTTTGAATGCCTGAATGGGCAACAGTAACCCCGCAACACGAATGACGTCGACCAAAAGGGGTTCGTTGAGAAACGTTGCAATTGCCGGTGCCAACAGGAACAACAGACCATAAAGCACCGTTTTCAGCGTCAGGTTCAACGACCAGACTTGATACATTTGGGTATGGCTCAGTTGTTCGGATTTGATCAGGTATTTGGTGCTGCCGGTTTCAGAGAGTGTGGCGAAAAGGGTGATGACCATGGTGGCCAGCGCGGCGATGCCGAAATCAGCAGGGGACAGTATCCGGGCAAGCACAATAATGCTGACCACGCCGATAAGCCGGGAGACCAATTTTGCCAAAAGGCTCCAGATATACCGTGTGTCAGCAACGCAAAAAGTGAGCCCTTCATTTCGTTTCTCATCCATGAACCACAAAATACTGACGCGCCACCCCTACCACTTATGCAGCTTGTAAAGAAAGTCGCTGATTTCAGTGACGACAATTATTTTGTTCTTACATGTGGATATTAAAGGGGCTTTGCACTGTGCTTTTCAACCTATTGATTATGGCGGGGAAACGTTATGAAAGGATTGAATCAATATTGAGACAGTATCGGGAGACGCCGCGCACTTAAGATAAATTCTGACATGTTGAATCCGGTGAGGAAAGGATGCTGAAGAAGCTGGTGAAGGTCGTCATGGTCTATCTTGTGCTATGTGGAATCCTGCTTCAGGGCGTTGTTTTTGCCATGGGGTACAAGATGATTCAGTTGGTGGGGCCGGATGTAAACAGTATGCCCAAAGTGTTTGTGTTGTTTGCAGATGTGTTGGACAAGAACAGCAAGATGTTTACTCCCGTTTCCGGTTTCCTCCGGGCAAGTGCCGATTCCCTTAAAACGCCGGTTTACTTTTGGCAGTCATTTGACCGCAGCAATTTCCAAAGCCTTGCTTATCCGGATGATAAAGAGCTCGATATCCCCCTGGGTTTGACACGGCGTTACGTCAGCAGTGAAGAGCAACTGATTGATGCGATTAAAAAAGCGGAAGCCGGTACGGAAATCGTTATCGACAGCGGGACCTACCAATTTAAAAAGCGCCGTATTGCCACCACTGGAAACGCAGGTACGAGTAATCAACCCATCCTCTTACGGGCAGCCGTTCCCGGAACCGTCACCATTGAGAGTGGAGCGGTGGAAGGGATAGTGGTTGAAAAACCCAACTGGCAAATTGAAGGGCTGAAGTTTGTTGGCACATGCAATCACGACAACCGCTGTGAGCATGCTATTCACGTCGTCGGGGAAGCGACCAATACACGCATCGTCGACAATGAGTTTGTGGATTTCAATGCGGCTATTAAGGTGAATGAGGGCAACGGCAATTACCCTGACGACGGCTATATCGGCTACAACGACTTCCACAACACCCGGCCACGGGAAACCCGGTACTCAATCACACCGATTAATATCGATCACGCTAACAACTGGCGGGTTGAACGAAATGTCATTCGGGATTTCGTGAAAACAGAGGGCAACCGGGTAAGCTACGGCGCCTTCATGAAAGGAGGAGCTCCGGTGGTGTGTTTGAGGGAAACCTGGTTATCTGCAATACCACGAAAAATGACTTTCCAACCTACCAGGTCGGGCTTTCAGCCGGCGGTGGTGGCATGAAAAACCGCCGTAATCATGTTTCGACGGAAACGGAAGATCTTATCATCCGAAATAACATCATCCTTCACTGCAGTGATGACGGGGTGTATGTGAATAACTCGAAAAACACCGTACTGCTCAACAACACCCTCTACAACACCGGGGGAATCAGTATGCGATTCCCGGAAACCAGTGTGGTTGCCATAAATAACATCATGACCGGTGAAATACATAAACGCGACGGTGCTACGGCTTTGGTGGACAAAGGAAATACCTGGTTACCGCGCAGCTTTCTTACTGATGCAGAAGACTTTGACGCCTTCTTTGTTGCGCCGTCTATCGCCAATTTTACCCTTCAGGTGTCCCCATCAGAGTTTGAGTCTGTTCCGCTCCCTGCAGAATGGATGTCCGATACAGACTTTTGTGGAAACAAGGTATTCGGAAAATCCTTTGCCGGTGCTGTCAGTGATTCGGCAAACTGTTTTTATTGAACAGTTTGGTTTTCACATTTCTTAAAATCTGGGTTGAATCGCTGATTAAGTCGGTGTTGCGAAAGCTACTGACGGTCAGTGTTTCCTGGTCAGAACAAAACGATTTTTTATACTGCGCCTCTCCACCCATAAAATCATAGATATCGACATCATCATTCAGCGCTTTTTCAATAAGCAGGTAGTGCGCAAGTAACCCCGGTTTAAGTTGGTTATTGGCCCGCGCGTAATTTATTGATGAAAGGTAAAAATACACCCGTCTTTTATGGCGGAGATTGTAAATGTAAGCCAGGGTTTCTCCGCCGTTTGTTACATGGGATATTTCAATAAACCCTTTTGCGATACCACGCTTTATTAACTGGGTATGGAACAATGTGAATAACGGGTTGGTAAACCCGCTTCCCATCGGTGAATGGTTCCATCGCGCAATATGAAACGGGGCCGCGCAAGAGAACATATCAAGGGCTTCATGGGTATTCTCAGCCGTCCGGACGTTAAGCGTCCCGGCGTCTTCGTGTCTTTTTTTACTGCGCCGGATTTGGTATCGGGTATTTTTGGAAAGGGTGCTGAGAAACTCCTTGTTGCTTTCGCGCAATGCAGCCAGATTAAGAGAGTAAGTTGTGGTTTTCCAAACGTCTCGCCGGATAAGGCCGAGCTCAGTAAGCCGGGAGAATCGTTGTTGCAAACCAGCACCAATGGAGAGAATGTCACGGCTTTCGAGCCAGTAACGGATACGGGTCAGCATCGCATCCCGGATGGCATCTGCGTTATCTTTTCGTAACAGGAAGTCGTTATATTCAATCCAGATTTGGTCGCTGCTGGGGTCGCCTGTACGGTGAAGATGGTAAACATCACCGACGATAAAGGAATAGAGCGAACTTCTTTCTTTCACCAATATTCCGAGGCCGACAGTTTCATGGTTCTGTCTCGCTTCGATGACGTACATCTCGTTTACGAAACAATCCAGCCAGGTACTAATCCAAAGCCAGCTAAGAAAAATGTTGGGTTCTGCAGTTACCTCAAGTGATTGCCATGCTTCAGATAACCATTTTCTGGAAGGATTCTTAAATATCTCAATTTGTATATAACCGAGTGCTTCAGGGTCTTTAAGCTGGTCGCTATTTTGAGACATCATCAAATTCCCTTTCATTCTATGGTGTTCATTACTGGAAGTCGGAACTGACCGAATTGGTTCGTATTATTGCAGATATTTGATTGTTAACCGCGAAAGTTAAATATCAATTTTGATACAGCCAGAAAAAATTCAAATAAAGACAGTCTCGATATTGAGATTATTGCAACCGCATTCCCAAAGGGTATGACATGAACAGTATGTTATCAGGGTATTTAAAGAAGGGACTTCTGGCTGCGGCACTTTTCGGTGCCAGTGGGTGTAACAGCGAAACGGCCCAGACACACATCGACAAGGCCAATGAGTATTTCAAACAAGGAGACCGCGGTGCCGCGGTGATTGAGCTGAAAAATGCCATTCAGCTTGAACCGGAGAACATTACCCCCCGCGATATTTTGGGTCGCTACTACCTCAGAACCGGCAATTTTGCCTCTGCCGAGAAAGAACTCCTTCGTGCTTACAAACTGGGAAGTCAGGATGAGACGCTGCCGGCGCTTATCGGTCTGACTTATATCCATCGTGGCATGTTTGATGACCTGATTTCCTTCGCTACGGATCTCACGCCTTCGTCACCTCAGATGGAAGCTGAAATCAATGCTGTATTGATGATGGCTGCCATAGACCAACAGGATTTTGAAACCGTTGAGCTGTTGAAGAAAAAAATTGATGTATCCGGTGTGACAACCAACATCGTCAAACGAGCGATGGCACGGTATCACGTCCGGCAAGACGATTTTGTCGATGCCTTTGACCTTTATGATGACATTCTGAAAACCGACCCGAACGATGGGCTGGTCTGGCTGATGCGAGGGCATGCGAACTATGCCTCCGGTCAGTTTGTTGAAGCTGCAGAAGATTACAAAAAAGCAATTTCATACTCCCCGGATGCCTCCTATTACCCGGTGTTTTACGCCGGGGCGCTCATTGCCGGACAACAGTTTGACGAGGCGCGTCCTTACGTAGACCGTCTGCTTGAAGCAGCTCCCAATCACATTAAAACCAATGAGATGAAAGCGGCAATTGCTTACGCTGACAGGGACTTCGAACTGGCGAAGACTCACAGTGAGCGTGCCATGTTGAGCGGCTCCCCGAATATCGGCCTGTCGATGATTGCGGGGATAGCGAATTATGAGCTGGGAAATTACGACCCGGCAGGGCGGCACTTTGCGCGTGTGCTTGAGTTCTACCCGGAAAACAAATATGCCAAAAGGCTGTTCTCCCTGACCCAGTTACAACTCGGTGATGTTGAGGCTGCCGTTGACGCGTTGGAAGCGATTGACATTGAAAATGCCGAAGACAGTGAATTTCTCTCTCGTGCCAGTGTGGAGCTCTCGCGCTTGGGTATGGATGCAAAAGCGGTATCTTTGGCGAAAAAGGCAGCGGCCTCGGGTAACCAGAATGACTTGCTGCGTCTTGGTGTGGTAAAGCTTGCCAGCAGCGACAAATCGGCGATTTCGGATATACGGTCGGTAATTGATGCCAGTGAGGCCAAAAAGGGGCCACAAATCGCACTCGCCTATGGCTATTTGCGCCTGGGTGACGTGGACGCGGCCACCAAGGTTATCGAAAAACTGAAGAAAGAATATCCCGATGATCTGAGTACCATGACGGTAACCGGTATGCTGGCGCAAACGGAAAACGACATGGAGCAAGCCAAAGCCTGGTATAAAAAAGTGTTGGACAGTGACGCCAATGCATTCCCGGCAACGCTGTTCAACGGCATTATTCTTCAGAATGAAGAGAAACGCGCTGAAGCTCATGAACTCTTCATTAAAGCCAAAAAAGCCGTCCCCGCAAATGAGACAGTGAATGAATACCTCATCAGAAATGCCTATGAACTGGGAAAAATGGATGAAGTCATTGCGCTGTTAAAAGAGCAGGTCGAAGTGTCACCCGGCAGTGCAGAGCTGAACTACCACTTGGCCAGTGCTTACCAGGCCGCCGGTGACATGGAATCGGCCAGGAAGCAGCTTGAGTCAGTGGATGAAACCGTCAGGAATGCGCCAATCTGGCGAGTCCTTTCCATCCTCTATTACCAGGAACGCAATCTGCAAGACGCTGAAAAAGCATTGGATCAGTGGATTATCAAAAGCCCGACGGACACCCGTCCGTACTTCAGTCTCATTGATTTGCACATGGCCGCAGGGAATGAGGACAGGGCGATTGCAATTATCAGCCGGGGCATCGCCCGTTTCCCGGATGACGGGCGTTTTCACGCCGCACAGATTGAAGCGCTGCGTCGCCAGCAGATGTACGCCAGGGCCTTGCGCACTGCCGACACCATGCCGGATGTTGTAAGAAACGAGCCGGTTGTACGGCGCGCAGAGGCACGGGTGCTGATGGATCAAAAGAAATATGACGAGGCGTTGGGTGTGCTCAACGAGGTGTATGCCAAGCAGCCCTCAATTGAAGCCGCGAACGAGATCGTAGATGTGAATATCCGGCGCGGAGACCGGCAAAAAGCCATTGCCTTTATTGATGAGAGTTACAACAAGTTTGGACGACCGGCAGAAGCGCTTCTGCTCAGAAAGGCAGAGATCCTGTTGGGTAGCGAGCAGGAAGATGAGGCGATAAAGGTCTACGAGGATTTGATTTCACGTTATCCCAACGATCTGATTGTGCTTAACAACCTGGCATGGCTTTACCTTGATGCAGGAAAGGTTGAACGGGGTTGCGAATTGGCCGGTAACGCTTTCAATATCGCGGAAAATCAGCCAGAGATTCAGGACACCTTTGGGTACTGCAAATTGAAATCAGGCGATCCCCAATCTGCCGTGATCTGTTGAGCAAAGCTACATATCCAAGGGCGAGAAAGCTGAAATCGCACTCCATTATGCGGAAAGCCTGATTGCAAACAATGAAACGTCGGAAGCGCGAAAAGTGCTTGAAGAGCTTAAACCGGATTCCGAATTACAGCAGGCTCAAAAAGATAAACTCTTGTCAGAGCTTTAATTTATATACCCAAACCACCTCAAGGT
>BAXG01000028.1 GCA_001310455.1 Photobacterium sp. JCM 19050 | reverse complement strand
AAATCCCCCGAAGGTTCAGTGTTGTCGCTGCCGCTCGACTTGCATGTGTTAGGCCTGCCGCCAGCGTTCAATCTGAGCCATGATCAAACTCTTCAATTAAAGTTTTTTCAAACCCGAAGGTTTGGCTCAATGAATACTGTTTATCTATTTTCATAGATAGAATTGACTGTGCCGATATTCCTTTGCAGGAATCTCGTTTGGTCACTCGATTCATTGAATAAATTCTTTATTCTGTTTCAACGAGCGCCCACACAGATTGCATGGTCAAATTGTTAAAGAGCGTTGCTTATCTCACTAAGCAGGCTGGGGATTCTATCTCACCCAGCTGGCGTGTCAAGCACTTTCGCTTGCCGCCCGTTGTCGCGGTTTGTCGTGACAACGGAGGCGAATTATAGGGAGCTGAATTTATCTGGCAACCCCTTTTTTGCAAAAAGTTTCAAATGACAGTTTGTTCGAACAAAAAAAGAACGAAGTGGTTATCGGGCACGCAAAATATCGCAAAAAGTCCGTACTTTTTCCCAATCGGTGTATTCCACTTCTTTGCTGGTATCTGTTTCGCCACCGGTAATTTTCATGATGAAACGAATCATTACCCGGTCAAACAAGCGATAACGGGGATAAAAGAGGGCTCCGGCAAAGACAGCAATCTTCTTGGGCTGCCAGGGAGACTTGGCGAGAAACTTCTTTATATAGGCACTGTTCTCTGGAATGTCCTTCCCAGGCTTGCGCGCCGTCAGGTTGACACAGAAGAAGGCATTATCCGATTCAGTTAACGCCTTCTGGTTTTCCTGAATAAACGAATAGAGTTTGGTGTTGAGATGTCCGTACCGGATCGAAGCACCAACAATGACCTTGTCATACTGGCTGAGTTCTACCTTTGGGTCATCATGAAGGTTTACGAGCTCGCACTTAAAGCCCTCCCCGAGTTCTTGCTCCATAAAGCGAAGGATTTTTACTGTCTGTCCTTCCCGGCTGGAATGAAGCATCAGTACACGTTGCACACCAATCTCCTTTATATATGTGTTAGCTGCGCCAGAATGTCGGCGTAAACAAAACCAAAAGGGTAAATATCTCCAAACGCCCAAACAGCATAGAGATAATCAGTACCCATTTCGCCGGGTCGCTGACTTCACCAAAATGCACAGCGACCTCCCTAATCCGGGGCCAAGGTTATTAAGGGTCGCTGCAACAGCAGAAAACGCAGATAACTCATCAAGGCCGGTTGCGATAAGGGCAATCATACAGATCGCGAACACCAGGGTGTACGCCGAGAAAAAACCCCACACTGCATCCACTACCTGTTGCGGAAGGGCCTTATCTCCCACCTTAATAATGTATACGGCGCGCGGGTGAACGAGGCGCTTTAGTTCCCGCGATCCCTGGAGGGAGAGCAGCAAAATGCGGATGACTTTCATGCCACCGCCCGTTGAGCCTGCGCACCCTCCTATAAAGGAGGCGAACAAGAGTAAAACCGGCAGGAACAAAGGCCACTCAGAAAATCCTGTGGTTGTGTATCCCGCAGTGGTTGAAATAGAAACCGTCTGGAAAATAGCCTGATCAAAAGCCTCGAACCAAGAATCATACGATTGATGGCTGAGCAAGATACCAAAGGTCACACCTAATAAAATAAGCTGGATGGCAACGAAAGCCTGAACTCGGGGTCTTTCAGATACAACCATACATGCTTCCCTCCTGTTGCAAATGCAGCAAAGTGCAACGAGAAGTTACAGGCGGAAATAAGCAAAAACACGACAGTAATAAGGTTAACAGCCGGGCTATTGAAATAACCAATGCTGGCATCATGGGTGGAAAAGCCACCTATCGCGACAGTCGAAAAACTGTGGCAAAGAGCATCGAACACCGACATCCCCGCCAACCAGTATGCCCCGGCACAGCTTAAAGTGAGCGTCAGGTAAATATACCAGAGCGCCTTGCAGTCTCCGCTATTCGCGGGGTCATCTTGCTATCTTTAACCGGACCGGGGATTTCTGCTCTGTATAGCTGCATACCCCCGATACCCAACACCGGCAAAATTGCGACAGCCAGCACGATGATCCCCATGCCACCGAACCATTGCAAAAGCTGTCGGTAGAAAAGGATGGCCTTGGGGAGTGTATCTAATCCGACAATCACTGTTGCCCCTGTTGTCGTCAGACCAGAAAAGGATTCAAAAAAGTGCATCGGTCAACGACATCTGGGGCTGTTCAGAGAACAAGAAAGGAATAGAGCCTGCGGCACCAATTACCGTCCAGAAAAGGACAACAATAAGAAAGCCATCCCGGGACTTAAGTTCCTGGCGGTAACGCCTGTTGGGAAACCACAGCAATCCCCCACCAGCAAGGAGCAGAAAAAATGTCAGGACAAAAGGGAAGCCTGCTCCATCGCGGTAGATAAAAGCCACTAAAGCGGGTGCCAGCATAGTCGTACTAAACAATGCCAGAAGCAGCCCGACGATTCGAATTATGGATCGAAATTGCATACGGCCTTACGGCGGTTCCTTCTTACTTTATGTTTATTATTCAGCATCGGGAAAGGTGATTTGGCCACCACTGCGATTAACAAGCAGGGATTTAAACTCATCGACCCGTCGAGCATCTACTTCCAGTGTCATTTTTACATTATGACTAAATTCACTATCTACCTGAACCGCCCCAAATGCGCCTAACAAAGACTCAACAACAGCCATGTGAGCATACTCACAGCGCAAGGTCACAAAACGCGTCATTAGTTTTTCCTGCGTCTGTATGAGCTTGAGTGCCTGTTGAACACCTCCTCCATAGGCTTTTACCAATCCGCCGGTCCCCAACCGGATCCCGCCATAATAGCGGGTGACCACCGCGGCAATTTCGCCAACACCGGAGCCACTTAGCTGAGCAAGGATCGGTTTCCCCGCCGTCCCAGACGGTTCGCCGTCATCACTGAACCCCCACTTCATAGAGTCATCCGGGCGGCCAGCCACAAAAGCCCAGCAGTTGTGCCTGGCATCAGCGTGTTTGAGCTTGATATCGCTAACAAACTGTTTTGCGGCTTCAATACCCGGCGTATGTGCCAGATAGGTAATAAAGTGGCTCTTTTTTATTTCCTCTTCAAAGACAACCGGGGCTGTAAGGATCAAATAGGGCTTATCAGTCATTTTACGCTCAAAAAGTGCATAGGCTCCCGGATGTTACCACAGCCAGCTCACCCAATCAGAGCATCAACACAATCAGACTTAGCTAACAAACCAAACGCAAATTTTAAACAAATGTTTAAATTCATGTTGCCATTTTGTGCGCAGCTCGCCAAACTGAACTGACTGGTATAACCAGAAATTAACAACCGGCCAGACAAGAGCCGGATTCATGGAGAAAGGACATGATCTACCAAGCTGAAACCCTATCGGTGCGTTATCTGGAAGACGGCATTGCGTTGTTGGCTTTCAATGCGCCCGGCTCTGTTAACAAATTCGACCTTCGTACTCTGGAAAGCTTTGGCAGTGCATTGGATGCCCTGCACCAGGAAAGCGACCTGAAGGGTCTGATCCTGGCATCAGACAAGTCTTCATTTATTGTAGGCGCGGATATCACTGAATTCCTCAGCCTGTTCACACTGCCGGAAGACGAATTATCAGCCTGGCTGAGCCGGGCAAATGACATTTTCAACAAGCTGGAAGATTTACCGGTACCAACGCTGTCAGCAATCAACGGGCATGCTTGGGTGGAGGGTGTGAGTGCGTACTCGCATCTGACCTCCGGGTTGTCGACACCGCCTGCCGGATCGGCCTTCCTGAAACCAAACTCGGCATCATGCCCGGGTTTGGCGGGACAGTAAGAATGCCACGCGTCATCGGTGCAGACAGCGCCATGGAAATCATCACAGCCGGTAAAGACAAGCGCGCCAGCGATGCCCTTAAACTTGGCTTGGTAGACGCGGTAGTAGACACAGAAAAACTACGTGAAGCCGCACTTGGTATGATGAAAGCCGCTATTGCCGGCGAACTTGACTGGCAGTCCCGTCGCAGGCAAAAGTTGTCCCCGCTGACGCTGAACAAAATCGAAGCGACCATGAGCTTTACCATGGCAAAGGGATGGTGTATCAGGTTGCTGGCCCTCATTACCCTGCCCCGATGGCCGCCGTTGTTGCCATTGAGGAAGCCGCCTCCATGGGCAGGATGAAGCCCTGAAAGTGGAAAACCGTCATTTCGTAAAACTGGCTCGTGGCGATGTTGCAAAAGCACTGGTTGGCCTATTCCTCAATGACCAGTTTATTAAAGGTAAAGCCAAAAAGGCGGCAACCGAAGGCAAAATCACCAAACGAGGTGCCGTTCTTGGTGCCGGAATCATGGGAGGCGGTATCGCCTACCAGTCAGCGTTGAAAGGCGTGCCGGTGATGATGAAAGATATCACTGACGCGCAACTTGAACTTGGCATGGGCGAAGCGACCAAACTGCTCAACAAACAACTTGAGCGCGGCCGCATAAATGGATTGAAGATGGGGCAAGTACTCTCATCCATCACTCCGTCCCTCAATTATGCAGGTATTGATAATACGGATGTTATTGTCGAAGCCGTTGTGGAAAACCCCAATATCAAAGCAGCCGTTTTGAGTGAAGTGGAATCGCTGATTGGCGAAGATACGGTTATCACCTCCAACACATCGACCATCCCTATCAACCAGCTGGCAAAATCGCTTAACCGGCCGGAAAAATTCTGCGGTATGCATTTTTTAACCCTGTGCACCGTATGCCCCTAGTTGAAATCATCCGGGGTGAACACACCTCCGATGAAACAATTTCCCGCGTTGTAGCCTATGCGGCCAAAATGGGTAAGTCCCCTATTGTGGTTAACGACTGCCCGGGATTTTTTGTCAACCGCGTTCTTTTCCCTTACTTCGGCGGCTTTAGCCTGTTGCTGCGCGACGGGGCTGACTTCACCCAGATAGACAAGGTGATGGAGAAACAATTTGGCTGGCCGATGGGCCCGGCCTACTTGCTTGATGTTGTGGGTATCGACACTGCTCACCATGCACAAGCGGTTATGGCTGAAGGGTTCCCGGATCGCATGGGTAAACCGGGACGCGACGCGGTTGACGCAATGTACGATGCAAAACGTTTCGGGCAGAAAAACGGCGCGGGTTTTTACGCATACAGCACAGACAAGAAAGGCAAACCGAAGAAATCAGCAGACCCTCAGGTTGAAGAATTGCTGGCCGGTGTTGTTTCCCAGCCAACAGAATTTTCTTCAGATGACATCATTGCCCGAATGATGATCCCTATGGTCAATGAGGTTGCCCGCTGTCTGGAAGAAGGCATCATCGCAACCCCGGCCGAAGCAGATATGGCATTGATTTACGGGCTTGGATTCCCTCCTTTCCGGGGTGGTGTATTCCGTTATCTCGACACCATGGGCCTGGCTGAATACGTCGCGATGGCAGAGGAATACAGCCACTTGGGAGCGATGTATAAGGTACCACCGGGCCTTAAAGCCAAGGCAGATAAAGGTGAATCGTATTACTCAGACCAGGTAAAGTCCGTTGAAGGGTGAGGAAAAAGCCATGAACCAGGTAGTTATTGTAGATTGTATCCGCACCCCAATGGGCCGTTCCAAAGGCGGTGTATTTCGAAATGTCCGGGCGGAGGATCTCTCAGCCCATTTGATGTCGTCTCTGCTTGCACGCAATCCACAGCTTGATCCGAGTGAAATTGAAGATATTTACTGGGGTTGTGTCCAACAGACGCTGGAGCAGGGTTTTAACGTGGCCCGTAACGCTGCGTTGCTTGCCGGCCTCCCCCATACCACCGCTGCCACAACAGTTAACCGCCTTTGCGGCTCTTCCATGCAAGCACTGCACGATGCTGCCCGAGCAATTATGGTTGGCGACGCAGATGTCTGCTTGATTGGTGGTGTTGAACATATGGGCCATGTTCCAATGAACCACGGCGTGGATTTTCACCCGGGGCTCTCCAAGTCTGTCGCGAAAGCAGCCGGAATGATGGGACTGACAGCTGAGATGCTTGGCCGACTGCACGGTATCAGCAGGGAGATGCAAGATGAGTTTGCAGCCCGAAGCCATGCCCGCGCTCATGCAGCCACCGTAGAAGGACGTTTTCTCCGAGAAATAGCCACCACAGAGGGGCATGATGCCGATGGAGCGCTGATTTCCATCAACTATGACGAAGTTATCCGCCCTGAGACAACAATAGAAACGCTGTCTGCTCTCCGCCCAGTCTTTGACCCGGCTAATGGCACCGTAACCGCCGGGACATCCTCTGCACTTTCAGACGGTGCAGCTGCCATGTTGGTAATGAGTGAGGAAAAAGCCAGGGCGCTCGGCGTTCCTATCCGGGCTCGTATTCGCTCGATGGCTGTTGCCGGATGCGATCCATCCATCATGGGTTACGGGCCGGTCCCTGCGACACAGAAGGCACTCAAGCGTGCTGGTATCACCATGGATGATATTGACCTTGTGGAGCTCAACGAAGCTTTCGCAGCACAGTCACTGCCGTGCGCAAAAGATCTTGGGCTGCTCGATAAAGTTGATGAAAAGGTTAACCTCAATGGCGGTGCAATCGCTCTCGGTCACCCACTGGGCTGTTCCGGCGCGCGCATATCCACCACGCTGCTGCATTTGATGGAAGACCGTGATGCGACACTCGGTTTGGCCACCATGTGTATTGGCCTCGGCCAGGGCATCGCTACCGTATTTGAACGCGTCTAACACCAAGCGCGATAACCACAAAGCCGTCAGCAATGCTGGCGGCTTTTTTAATCCGGTTGTTTTTTCACGGGCAGTGGACGACACTATGCCCTTCACGGCACTTGTGCTTGAATAAATTCAGGCAAAAAAAAACCCGCATATAGCGGGGAAGCCCAAGAAAAGCCTAGATGTGAGTGTAGTTGATGAGTGAGCTAGCTCTATATGTTGCTTAGCCGGACAACATACAAAGCGTTGAGCGAGTAAACACCGCAGCTTTCGTGAACACTGCAGCGCTTTGCTGCAGGGACGATGTTAATCACTTGTTAAAATAAATAACATCTGATGTTATCGCATCCAACCCTTTTACTGGCAGAATGTTCATAAACATGATCCAGTCAACATTTTTAGATGTGTTATATATGAAACTAGACTCATTCAACGCTGATGTTCAGCTAAATGCTGAAGGTTTACGCTGCCCGGAACCGGTGATGATGGTTCGTAAAACCATCCGGAAGATGGCGGAGGGAGAAACATTGTTAATCGTTGCTGATGACCCTTCAACTACCCGGGACATCCCGAGCTTTTGCCGCTTTATGGATCACACGCTGGTTGCTTCCGAGGCCGATCAAATTCCTTTCCGCTACCTGATCAAAAAAGGCGTGTCCTGAGACACGCCCTTATACTGTTACCCTTAAAACTCAATTTATTATCCGTCAGTAAGCCGTTTCATTTTGTTGGCTTGCCAGTTCCCTTTTAAGCCGCTCATTTTCATGCTGCAACTCTCTCATGCTTTTTTTCATCGGCAACACATAGCGCACCCGGATAAGGGCATCCACTGAGAGATAAAGTGTCACTATGGCTCCGACGACCATCGGCTCCCACATATCAGTTAACACCATACCAAGAATATTCAGCGCCAGAGCAAAGTGGAAAAGCCAGAACTGGCTTTGGGGCGAGATAGCGAGGAAACGGGCCATAACACTCTCCTTCTGAACAGTAGACGGCCTGAGAATTAAACCTCAGGGAAGTGGTTTAACTCCGTTGATCCCACGCTATCACGAAGCCGGTTATGCGACCATATTGCCGGTCACAATTTACACCCTGACATCAAAGCCCAAAATAAGCAGCCACAGCCAGCCCTGCAAAAAGTACGGCTGTCACATTGCGAATAAGTGTCAGGGGTAATTTGTCTGCAGACATTTTACCGATAATAACGACTGGAACATTGGCCAGTAACATACCCAGGGTCGTCCCAAGTACAACGGACACCAGTGAATCTGAAAATTGCGCCCCCAGGACAGTCGTTGCAACCTGTGTTTTGTCACCTATCTCCGCAATAAAAAAAGCAACGAAGCTTGCAACAAAAGGCCCTTTCCTGCTTTGAACAGACTCATCATCCAGTTTGTCCGGGATCAGTGTCCAAACAGCCATAGCTGTAAAACTGCACACTACCACCCAACGCAGGAGATCGGGTTTAAGGTAATCAGCCACAACAACGCCCAACCAGGCGGCCAGTGCATGGTTTAAAAGTGTGGCAAAAAGGATGGCAAGAATAATAGGAACCGGTTTGCGATATCGGCTCGCCAGAACTAAAGATAACAGTTGGGTTTTATCGCCGATTTCGGCCAGTGCCACAGTAGTGGCAGACAATGCAATTACATTCACGACAAAGCTCTTCGGGGCAGGGTTATTTATATGAGACAACGGAAAACCTGCACGCCCCACCCCGGCTCATGCGGATTCCGTCGGTCTCGTCAAACCCTCAATCAGAAAAGGTCACAGCCACCATGAAGATTTTGCTTCAAATATGTTGATGACTGTCCTGCTGGCGCAGGAGACTACTCCCCAAAGGAGACGCGATGATATCTGCGCCTTAACATTCTTGCAACCCCTTCATGGGAAACACTGTTTTCGACATAAAAAAAACGGGAGGCCAAAAGCACTCCCGGGAATTCTGTTTTTATAAATCGCAGCGTTATTGCTGTTTCAGCGGCGTCAGTACAATTTCAACACGGCGGTTCTGCGCACGACCGGCGTCAGTTTTATTACTCGCGATTGGATGCGCCTCACCCATGCCTTGAGTGGCAACACGGTTTGGCGCTACACCCATCTGGATGAGGTAATTGCTTACTTCGCTTGCACGCACCTGAGAAAGGCGCAGGTTGTAGGCTTCTGAACCTTTGCTGTCGGTAAAGCCAAACACGTTAAGTTTGGTATCTTTGTACTCTTTGGCAACCAGCGCAACACTGTTCAGTACGTTCTTGGCTGCATTGCTGAGAGTTGCCTGGTCAAAGCCGAAAGTGATTTCGTTTGGCAGGTTCAGGATGATGTTATTACCATCGCGGGTTACGCTTACGCCCGTCGCTTTCAGTTGCTGACGCAGCTTCGCTTCCTGTACGTCCATGTAGTAGCCAATTCCGCCACCCAGCGCTGCTCCTGAAGCGGCACCAATCAGAGCACCTTTACCTCGGTCGCTCTTGCTTGAAGAAGCCACACCAATTACTGCACCGGCGACAGCACCAATAATGGCACCACTGGTACCTTTCGCGGTTTCTTGTTCACCGGTATATGGGTTAACGGTGCTACAGGCTGAAACAGCGAACAATGCAGCCAGTGCAACCGCACCGGTGCGCAAATTTTTGGTAGAGAACACATTCAGTTCCACAGACGTTTCCTCCAGAAAAGCGACATCTATTAAATTCTATCCTTACAACAGTTTACCTTTGACTCACTTTCTGAACATCAGGGAAGTGTCAAAATAGCGGGATTTCCTCAACACACAGGCTAATTCTAAGGCGAATTACCCCCCTTCTTCCCCTCAGTGCCGGAAGGATGAACAAAAAACACCCATACCCCTACTCCCTGAACGGGTCGCGGGGTATACTGGATTGTTATTTCATTTTCGACATCAACAAACCTCGCGAAGCTGACAATGCAGAAATTCGATATTAAGACCTTTCAGGGCATGATCCTGGCGCTTCAGGATTACTGGGGCCAACAAGGTTGTACCATTGTGCAGCCACTGGATATGGAAGTGGGCGCCGGTACATCTCACCCAATGACCTGCCTGCGTGCGATCGGCCCAGAGCCAATTGCCGCTGCTTACGTGCAGCCATCACGCCGCCCTACTGACGGCCGTTACGGCGAAAACCCTAACCGCCTGCAACATTACTATCAGTTCCAGGTCATCATTAAGCCTTCACCAGACAACATCCAGGAGCTTTACCTGGGTTCTCTGCGTACCCTTGGCATTGATCCTGAAGTTCACGATATCCGTTTCGTAGAAGACAACTGGGAAAACCCGACTCTGGGTGCCTGGGGTCTGGGCTGGGAAGTTTGGTTGAACGGAATGGAAGTGACTCAGTTCACTTACTTCCAGCAGGTTGGCGGACTCGAGTGTAAGCCGGTTACCGGCGAAATCACTTACGGTATTGAACGTCTGGCAATGTACATCCAGGGTGTGGATTCGGTTTACGACCTGGTTTGGACAGATGGCCCTCTGGGTAAAGTCACCTATGGTGATATTTTCCACCAAAACGAAGTTGAGCAGTCTACTTACAACTTCGAACATGCCGATGTACCTTTCTTGTTCTCTTTCTTTGATCAGTGCGAGAAAGAATGCCGTGAATTGCTGGAACTGGAAAAACCACTTCCACTGCCAGCTTATGAGCGCATCCTGAAAGCCGGCCACGCATTCAACCTGCTTGATGCCCGCAAGGCAATCTCTGTTACAGAGCGTCAGCGTTATATCCTGCGTATCCGTACCCTGACCAAAGCAGTAGCAGAAGCCTACTACGCGTCCCGAGAAGCTCTTGGCTTCCCTATGTGTAAGAAAGATAAATAAGGATACGTCATGGCTGAACAAAATTTCCTTATTGAGCTGGGCACAGAAGAACTGCCACCAAAGGCACTCCGCACCCTGGCTCAGGCATTTGCCGATAACTTTGAATCAGAACTGAAAACTGCAGATCTGGGCTATGAGTCTGTCAAATGGTTCGCTACCCCTCGTCGTCTGGCCGTCAAGGTAAACAAACTTGCCCAGCAACAACCAGACAAGGTTGTTGAAAAGCGTGGCCCATCAATCGCACAGGCGTTTGATGCAGAAGGAAACCCTAGCAAAGCGGCTCAGGGCTGGGCTCGCGGCAACGGTATTACCGTTGAGCAGGCTGAGCGTCTGGTAACAGACAAAGGTGAATGGCTTCTGTTCAAGCAGGAAGTAAAAGGCCAGGCAGCAGAAGACCTGCTGGTAGGTATGGCTGATACTGCGCTTGCCAAACTGCCTATCCCTAAGCCAATGCGCTGGGGCGACAAAGACACCCTGTTTATCCGTCCGGTTAAAACCCTCACTATGCTGCTGGGTGACAAACTGATTGACGGCACCATTCTGGGTGTTAAATCTGATCGCGTTATCCGTGGCCACCGCTTTATGGGTGAACCGGAAATGACACTCGATCACGCAGACCAGTATGAAACAATCCTTGCAGAGCGCGGGAAAGTTGTCGCTGACTATGAAGCGCGTAAAGCAACTATTCTAGCGGACTCAAAAAAGGCCGCAGAGATTTGTGGTGGCACTGCCGACCTTGAAGATGATCTGGTAGAAGAAGTGACTTCACTGGTTGAGTGGCCGGTTGTCCTGACCGCTTCTTTTGAAGAGGAATTCCTGAAGGTTCCTGCTGAAGCTCTGGTTTATACCATGAAGGGTGACCAGAAGTACTTCCCAGTTTATGACGCAGAAGGCAAACTGCTTCCTAAGTTCATCTTTGTCTCAAACATTGAGTCTAAAGAGCCTCGCCACGTTATCGAAGGTAACGAAAAGGTAGTCCGCCCTCGTCTGGCAGATGCTGAATTCTTCTTCAACACAGACCGTAAGCGTCCGTTGGTTGATCGCCTGACTGAACTGGACAACATTCTGTTCCAGAAGCAACTCGGTACACTGCGCGACAAGACAGACCGTATCACGCTTTGGCAGGCTACATTGCCGGTAAGATTGGTGCCAACGCAGAACATGCTGAGCGCGCAGGCCTTCTGTCCAAGTGTGATCTGATGACATCCATGGTATTCGAATTTACCGATACCCAGGGTGTAATGGGCATGCACTACGCACGCCATGACGGTGAACACGAAGATGTGGCTGTTGCCCTGAATGAGCAGTACATGCCACGTTTTGCCGGTGACCAACTGCCATCATCAGCTATCGCATCCAGTGTTGCACTGGCAGACAAACTCGATACTTTGGTAGGTATCTTCGGTATTGGTCAAGCACCTAAAGGTGCAAGTGACCCGTTTGCCCTCCGTCGTGCTGCGTTAGGCGTACTTCGCATCATCGTTGAAAATGGTTTCGACCTTGATCTGGTGGACCTGATTGCCAAGGCCAAAACGCTTTACGGTGACAAGCTGACAAACAACAATGTCGAAACAGATGTTGTTGAGTTCATGCTGGGTCGATTCCGCGCAATGTATCAGGATTTGGGATACAGCGTAGATATCATCCTGGCGGTTCTTGCCCGTCACCCAACCAAACCTGCTGATTTCGACAAGCGCGTTAAAGCGGTATCCCACTTCCGCTCCCTTGATGCAGCAGAGTCTCTGGCCGCTGCAAACAAGCGTGTAGGAAACATTCTTGCTAAGTTTGAAGGCGAGCTGTCAGGTACTGTTAATGACGCACTGCTTCAGGAAGATGCAGAAAAAATTCTGGCTTCAGAAGTCGCTGCTCAGGTTGCTGCACTTGAAGATGTGTTTGCTGCTGGTGATTACCAAGAAGCACTATCCCGTCTTTCAGCTTTACGCGAGCCGGTTGATAACTTCTTTGATGCCGTCATGGTAATGGCTGAAGATGAAGCACTTAAGGTTAACCGCCTGACTCTTCTTAACACATTGCGTGAACAGTTCCTCAAAGTTGCAGACATCTCTCTGCTCCAGAAGTAACGGCTGTTCTTGCTGATCGAGCCCTGCAATTGCAGGGCTTTTTTTGGCCATTTGGTTCGTACAGGGACGATGTTTCACGTGAAACGTCCAGAATGGCATCACCTAATTCAACGGTAAATGGTTCGCTCTTTTCAAAGTAACACTTTGTGTTGTAATGTGTGCGAATTGACCAAATAAAATACAACTTTAACCGGGCTGTTTAGTATGGATGTTTCAAAATTCGGAGAAAAATTCACCCAACATTCTGGCATTACTCAACTAATGGGTGATCTCAATGACGGCTTGAGAAATCCTGATGCCATTATGCTTGGAGGCGGCAACCCGGCAGCAATACCAGAAATGCTTGAATACTTTAAAGCCCTAAGCGAGGAAATGATTGCAGATGGGTCAATGGTTCAAGCTATGACTAATTACGACGGGCCTCAAGGCAAAAATCAGTTTATCGAATCCCTCGCAGAACTTTATAGCCAAACCTATGGTTGGGACATCTCTGCCGAAAATATTGTCCTCACCAACGGTAGCCAGACCGCATTCTTTTATCTGTTTAACCTTTTTGCTGGCAAGCGTGCTGACGGTAGCCACAAGAAAATACTCCTTCCTCTCGCACCTGAATACATAGGTTACGCAGACGTTGGACTGGAAGACGATATGTTTGTCTCATTCCATCCCGAGATAGAGCTAATCGAAGGAAGGCAGTTTAAGTATCGAATCGATTTTTCATCGCTGAATATTGATGACAGTATTGGCGTTATCTGCGCATCAAGGCCTACCAATCCAACAGGGAACGTTCTAACCGACAGCGAAATTTCATATCTGGATGAACTTGCAAGGCTCCACAATATACCTCTTATTATCGATAATGCTTACGGAACTCCCTTCCCTAACATCATCTTTGAGGACGTAAAACCGTTTTGGAATGAAAACACTATTTTGTGTTCAAGCCTATCTAAGCTTGGCCTTCCTGGTGTGCGGTGTGGAATCATCATCGCAAATAAAGAAGTCGTAAAGGCTATCGCCAATCTTAACGGTATTCTGAATCTGTCACCTTCCGGTGTTGGTCCGGCTCTTGGCAACAAAATGATTGTTAAAAATGACCTGCTAAAACTCAGCGATGAAGTTATTCGCCCTTTCTATTTGAACAAGGTCAAAAGAACAGTTACTGAACTTCAGCAAGCCATTCCGGATAGTCGTTTTCGGATCCACAAACCGGAAGGCGCAATTTTCCTTTGGTTATGGTTTAAAGACCTGCCTATCACCACAATGGAATTGTATAAACGCCTAAAGGACAGAGGTGTTCTTATAGTTCCTGGTGAGTATTTCTTTGTTGGGATGCAAGAGGAAGACAGCTGGGCACACCGACATGAATGTGTACGAATGAACTATGTCGTAGACGACAATGCAATGTCGAAAGGGATAAAAATCATTGCCGAGGAAGTAGAAAAAGCTTATCAAAACGCATAGGTTTCACGTGAAACATGAGGTCGCATTGTGCGGCCTTTTTGTTTTTAATGGAGATCCAAATACCGAGCTTCATTTGTACAGCTCACGTTGTACCAACAACTCACTAGACAACTTTTGCAATTAAAACAAAAAAAGGCCGGCTTAGCCGACCTTTTTTACACAAGGCAATTACGGGAAATTATTCTGCTTCGAGTAAAGACGAAGCACCAATTTCTATACGTCGTGGCTTCTGCTCTTCTGGAATTTCACGCTGCAATTCGATATGCAGCAGGCCATTCTCCATCGTTGCACCGACTACTTTAACGTTATCCGCAAGCTGGAATTTTCGTTCAAAGCTACGCTCAGCAATTCCCTGATACAGGTATTTTTTCTCAGACTTTTCTTCTGGTTGACGACCAACCACCAGCAACCAATTATGTTGCTGCGTAATCTCAATCTGAGACTCAGAAAATCCGGCAACCGCCATTGTGATGCGATACTGATGTTCGTCCTGCTGTTCAATGTTGTACGGAGGGTAACCGGTGTTGTTGTTACCAGCACTGTTTTCCATCAGGTTGAACAGGCGATCAAAACCAATAGCAGAACGATACAGTGGTGAGAAATCGATATTACGCATAAAACTATCCTTCTTTAAAGCAATAGATTTTTAGGTTTGCCCTCTAACAAGACAGGCAGGTAATTAGGGACCCCAATCAATGGCAATCCCCTACACCAATATATATGCGGTCAAAAGTTTCTGATTCAACACCACGCTGAAAAAATATTTTCTCTTTTCCACAAGCGAAAAAAAACGCTGCATGACAGCAGCGTTTTATTAGTCTTCACTAGAGAATGGTTACACGTCCAGGTTCGCAACCTTCAGCGCGTTTTCTTCGATAAATGCACGACGCGGTTCAACGTGGTCACCCATCAGACAGGTAAATAGCTCATCTGCAGCGACAGCATCCTGAATAGATACGCGAAGCATACGGCGAGTTTCTGGGTCCATAGTGGTTTCCCAAAGCTGATCCGGGTTCATCTCACCGAGACCCTTATAGCGCTGGCGGGAAAGACCTCGACCAGCCTCTTTAACCAGCCATGCCAGAGCATCCGCGAAGGTGTTAATTGGATGCTTACGCTCACCACGCTGAACAAATGCTCCTTCTTCAAATAGACCATTTAGTTCATTACCCAGGGCAACCAACTTTGCATATTCTTTAGAATTGAAGAAATCAACGCTCATCAGGTATTCGTAATCTACACCGTGAGTACGAACAACGATCTTAGGCTGGTAAGCACCGCTTTCTTCTTCGCTGATAACCTCAAAGCGGTACTGGCTGTCGCCAATAGACTTTTCATTGAGAGTATTAATCAGAGTTTGAGCCCATGAAGTCACAACCGCTTCGTCTTTCATCCCCTCTTCTGTCAGTGACTGGGAATAAACCAGCTCATTGAGAACTGAGCGTGGGTAACGACGAGTCATACGGTCAATTAGCTTATACGTGGACTTGTACTGTTTGACCAGGTTCTCAAGCGGTAAACCAGCCATCGCTGGCGCTTCCGCGTTCACAAACAGAGACGCATTTTCCAGTGCAAGGGAAACTTCAAACTGTTCCATTGCTTCGTCGTCTTTGATGTATTGTTCTTGCTTGCCCTTCTTCACTTTGTAAAGTGGTGGCTGGGCAATATAAACATAACCACGTTCAATCAGTTCAGGCATCTGACGATAGAAGAAGGTCAACAGCAGCGTACGGATGTGCGAGCCGTCGACGTCAGCATCGGTCATGATGATGATGTTGTGGTAACGCAGTTTGTCCGGGTTGTACTCGTCCCGGCCGATACCACAACCAAGTGCAGTAATCAGCGTAGCGACTTCCTGAGAAGAAAGCATCTTGTCGAATCGGGCTTTCTCTACGTTAAGGATTTTACCTTTTAGCGGAAGAATGGCCTGATTCTTACGGTTACGGCCTTGCTTGGCTGAACCACCCGCGGAGTCACCCTCCACAATGTATAGTTCAGACAGCGCAGGATCTTTTTCCTGGCAGTCAGCAAGCTTGCCCGGAAGGCCCGCAAGGTCAAGGGCACCTTTGCGGCGAGTCATTTCACGAGCTTTACGCGCTGCTTCACGAGCACGTGCCGCGTCAATAATCTTGGTACAAACGATTTTTGCGTCGTTTGGATTCTCCATCAGGTAATCAGCAAGTTTCTCACCCATTGCTGATTCCACAGCAGATTTCACCTCACTGGAAACCAATTTGTCTTTGGTCTGGCTGGAGAACTTAGGATCGGGAACCTTCACGGAAACAACGGCAGTCAGACCTTCACGAGCATCATCACCGGATGTACTGGCTTTGGCCTTTTTCAGGTAGCCTTCTTTTTCCATGTAGTTGTTCAGCGTACGGGTCAATGCAGCCCGGAAGCCGGCTAGGTGAGTACCACCATCACGCTGAGGAATATTGTTGGTAAAGCAGTAGATACTTTCTTGGAAACCGTCATTCCACTGCATAGCTACTTCAACCGAGACTCCGTCTTCACGCTCATTAACAAAATGGAAACGGCGCCATTGATTGGTGTCTTGTTACGGTTAAGGTGTTCTACGAAAGCACGGATACCACCTTCATACATGAAGTGGTCTTGTTTACCTTCTTCACGTTCATCGCTCAGATTGATTGAAACACCGGAGTTCAAGAACGAAAGTTCACGCAGGCGCTTGGCCAGGATGTCGTAAACAAAAGTAATATCGGTAAAGGTGTCGGAGCTTGGCCAGAAACGAATGCGTGTACCGGTTTCATCAGTATCACCAATAGCTGCCAAAGGCGCATCTGGCACACCGTGACGATAGATTTGTTGGTGCTTCTTACCGTGTCGCCAGATAGTCAGCTCAAGCTTCTCAGACAGGGCGTTTACAACAGAAACACCAACGCCATGCAGGCCGCCAGAAACTTTGTAGGAGTTATCATCGAACTTACCGCCTGCGTGCAGAACGGTCATGATAACTTCAGCGGCGGACACACCCTCTTCCGGGTGAATATCAACAGGAATACCACGGCCGTCATCTTTCACAGAGACAGAACCGTCTTCGTGGATGGTTACCTGGATATAGGTACAATGGCCTGCGAGAGCTTCGTCGATCGAGTTATCAACGACCTCAAAGACCATGTGGTGCAGACCGGTACCATCGTCAGTATCACCGATATACATACCCGGACGCTTACGAACGGCATCCAACCCTTTGAGAACTTTAATACTCGACGAATCGTAATTATTGGACATTGGTTACTCTCGCTTTCTTTACCCTGCGGTTATTTTGCCATGTTCCACATGAAACATCCTGCTATTTTCGCTGCACATTTCGGCAACCTGATCGGCACTGATTGCACTGACAAATACCTGTGCACCCGTTGCCTTTAACTCGTCTGCCAACAAAGCTCTTCGTTGGCTGTCGAGCTCTGAAGCAAAATCGTCAATTAAATAAATACATTGCTTGCCTGTTCTTTCCGAAAAGTGCTGTCCCTGCGCCAGCCTTAATGCACACACCATAAGTTTCAGTTGTCCTCTGGACAGCCTGTCTTCAACGGGGGTGTTCTCCACACGGATACGAATATCCGCGCGGTGCGGCCCGCCTACCGTATACCCCAACTGCCTGTCACGCTCAAAGTTGTCAGCAAGCAATTGGCCGTAGTCGGCTTCCTTATCCCAGCCGCGGGTGTAGCTGAGACGAATATCGAACTCAGGCAAAAACGCCTGGCTCAGTTGAGATGCCTTTTCAGTTAACGCACAGATGTAATCTGCACGCCAGAGATCAATCTGGTTAGCAAGCGGTACGAGCTCGTTATCCCAGTATTTGAGTTCCCGATAGCTTCTCGCTGTACGCAATAACGCATTGCGTTGTTTCGTCAGCCGCTTCAGTCGTGCCCAGGTTTCATAAAACTGCGGCTCGAGATGGAAAACACCCCAGTCAATAAAAGCACGACGGAATTTCGGGCCACCGGTCAATAATTCAAACCCTTCAGGAGTAATAAGCTGGAGAGGTAAAATCTGCGCAAGCTGGGCAAGTTTCTGCCCCCCTTCTCCACCTATTTTGACCTCACTGGTCCCGTCTCGGTGTTTTAGCAGGCCAACTGGCAATTCGGCTTTGCTGTCCGCTATTTTACCATGCAGAACCAGCTTTTCCTGGTGGTGTCTGACCACCCTTCCGGTTAACTGACTCCTAAAAGAACGTCCGTGCCCGAGGTAATAAACCGCTTCAAGAACGCTGGTTTTACCGCTACCGTTGGCCCCTACAAGAAAATTAAAGCCTGGCGACAAGCTAATGTCACAGGCTTCGATATTCCGGAAATCATGAATGATCAGTCTGTTCAGCGCCATACGGTTACAACCGGATAGGCATCACCACGTACTGGCTGTGTTCGCTGTCGCAGTCTTCGATCAAGGTGCTGGAGATGGCATCGTTCATGGAAAAACGAACCTGGTCGCACTTAAGTGTATTGAGCACATCCAGTACATAGCCAACGTTAAAGCCGATTTCAAGATCAGAACCGTCAAAACGGACATCCAGAATCTCTTCAGCTTCTTCCTGTTCCGGGTTGTTAGCCTGGATACGCAGGACGTTGTCAGCCACATTCAACCGCACACTGCGAAACTTCTCGTTGGAGAGGATGGCGGCACGTGAAAAGGCCTGGCGCAGTTCGTCGCAATCGGCTTCAAGTATGCGTGTTGTGGTCTGCGGCATTACGCGGCGGTAATCCGGGAAACGCCCGTCAACCAGCTTGGATGTGAACACAAAATTATTAAGACGGGCACGGATATTGGCACCGCCGATTTGCAGTTCAACCGGCTGCTCTGTGGCCTCGAGAAGACGCATCAGTCGATAACGCTTACGGGGAACAATCACCTGCTTGTCACCAGGCGCTGTTTCCAGAGAAGTTGTTGCCACAGCCATGCGGTGACCATCGGTCGCTACAGAACGAAGTATGGTACCGTCGGTTTCGAACAGCATACCGTTAAGGAAGTAACGGACATCCTGGTTTGCCATCGAAAACTGGGTCGCATCAATAATTGCGCGTAACTGGCCCTGCTGAAGTGTCAGAGTAATTTCACTCTGCCAGTCTTCAATATTGGGGAAATCCGCAGCCGGCAAAGTTGAAAGTGAGTACCGACTACGCCTGAGCGCACAACAACACGGTCACCATCAAGCTGGACGGTAATATTGGCACTGTCCGGCAGACCACGGCAGATATCGAGGAATTTGCGCGCAGGTACAGTCGTGTTACCCGCGTCATGTTCCCCTTCAAGGGCAACATGGGCAATCTGTTCGACTTCCAGATCGGTGGAAGTCATGATCAGCTCGCCGTCTTTTACCTGAATCAGGATATTACCCAAAATAGGCAGCGTAGGACGACCGCCAAGCATGCCGCATACATGTTGCAGCGGCTTCAGTAACAGTTCTCTTGCTAAGGTAAATTTCATATCAGGATGACAGTGTTCTTATCAGGTTTGAGTAATCTTCTTTAATGTCGTGACTCTCTTCACGGAGCTGCTCAATCTTACGACAGGCGTGGAGCACCGTGGTATGGTCTCGGCCACCAAACGCGTCACCGATTTCCGGCAGACTGTGGTTGGTCAGCTCTTTTGAGAGCGCCATCGCGACCTGACGAGGCCTCGCTACGGAGCGAGAGCGGCGCTTGGAGAGCAAGTCAGACATTTTAATCTTATAGTACTCTGCCACTGTCTTCTGAATATTATCGATAGTGACAAGTTTTTCCTGAAGCGCCAGCAGGTCACGCAGGGCTTCGCGGACAAAATCTATGGTAATCGCGCGGCCGGTAAAATTGGCATTGGCGATTACACGGTTCAGCGCACCCTCAAGCTCACGCACATTGGAGCGCAATCGCTTGGCAATGAAGAATGCCACCTCATCCGGCAACCGGATATTGTGGTCCTCCGCCTTTTTCATCAGGATTGCGACTCGGGTTTCCAGCTCCGGCGGCTCAATGGCAACAGTCAATCCCCAGCCAAAACGGGACTTAAGGCGATCCTCTACCCCGCTGATCTCCTTCGGGTAACGATCCGACGTCAGGATGATCTGTTGGTTACCTTCCAATAATGCGTTAAAAGTGTGGAAAAACTCTTCCTGTGAACGCTCTTTGTTGGCGAAGAATTGAATGTCATCGATCAGCAACGCATCAACACTGCGGTAATAGCGTTTGAATTCTTCAATGGCGTTGTTTTGCAGCGCCTTCACCATGTCCTGAACAAAACGCTCGGAGTGCATATACACCACGCGGGCGTCAGCCTTACGCTGGACAATGGCATTCCCAACAGCATGAAGAAGGTGGGTTTTACCCAAGCCGGTCCCGCCGTAAAGGAAAAGCGGGTTATAGGCAGCGCCCGGGTTATCTGCGACCTGCCTTGCAGCGGCAAGTGCCAACTGGTTCGACTTACCTTCTACAAAGTTGGTGAACTTGTGCTTAGGGTTAACGTTTGAGCGGTGTGAAATGGCCGGAATGACCGGAGAGGCTTCTTCCCAGCTGCGGTTTACCGAAGGACGAACCGGTTGAGCGTTGAATGCTGAGGGTGCAGGCTGAACAGGCGCTGCAGCCTGAGGAGGCGGAGCAACAGGTGCTACCGGACGGCTGCCCACTTCAAAACGAAGCATTGGCAGATCGTTCCCACAAAACTCATTCAACAGCTGGTTGATCCGATCGAGGTACTTATCACGCACCCAGTCGAGCACAAATCGGTTAGGTGCAAACAGAGTTAGAGTGTTGTCGTTCAACTCCGCCTGTAGTGGACGCACCCACATGCTGAATTCTGTTGCCGGGAGTTGCTCCTGAAGGCGCTGTAAACACTGCAACCATAGCGAAGATGACACCGTAAACTCCACTCACTCTTACTGATTACCAAAGGGTGACAAGTTTAACCTTCTCGCCCCATGATCGCCAGCCAAACGATCCACAAAATAATAAGACCGATCTCAGTTATTCACATTGATCGCACCGTTAAACCCCTGATCTTACCTTGTATCAGACAATTTACCCACAATGCTTTTCACATAACTACAATTTCTCCACAGGGCTCGGTTTGAAGATCCGGTTATCTGAAATAACCAAAGAGTATTTAATTTTGTGGAGTGACTCTCATTACCATGCAAACAACAAAGCAATAAGAATATTTAACTAATTAATTACAGGATTTACGGCATGAGAATCTGGGTTAAACAACTAATAACCGCTTTAATACTAATTATTTCATTATCTTCAACGGTATACGCTTCGACTGAAATAAAAGTCGGGATGTCAGGTCGCTACTTCCCTTTTACCTTTGTTAAGCAAGACAAGCTGCAAGGGTTTGAGGTTGACGTATGGAATGAGATTGGAAAGCGGAATGATTACAACGTTGAATTCGTGACGGCGAACTTCTCCGGCCTGTTTGGGCTTCTGGAAACAGGCCGCATCGATACCATTTCCAATCAAATCACCATTACCGATACGCGAAAAGCCAAGTACCTGTTTTCCAGCCCCTATGTCATTGACGGTGCGCAGATAACTGTCCGCAAGGGGAATGAAAGTATCAAGGGTCTGAGCGATCTTGACGGCAAAACCGTTGCGGTGAACCTTGGATCGAACTTCGAACAGCTTATCCGCAACTATGACTCCGCAGGGAAAATCAATATTAAAACCTACGACACTGGTATCGAACACGACGTGGCTCTTGGCCGTGCCGATGCATTCATCATGGACAGGCTCTCTGCCATCGAACTTATCCGTCAGTCAGGTCTCCCTCTGCAATTGGCAGGTGAACCTTTTGAGACCATCGAAAACGCCTGGCCGTTTATCAACAGTCCAGAGGGCCAAAAACTTCGTGATGAAGTAAACCGCGCTCTGGAGAGCATGCGCAACGATGGAACCTTGGCTCAGATTTCCGTGAAATGGTTTAACACGGATATCACCAAGTAAGTAACCATTTACTAACAGCATCTGCAATGGCCCGGCTGCCGGGTCATTTTTACCTACGGGAACCAGATATGGCCTTTGACCTTCAATATATGCTCTCCCTGATGCCAATTTTGCTGAAATATCTCGGCACCACGATGGAAATGGCGCTCTGGGGGCTCGGTTTCTCGCTTATTCTGGCAACCGCCATCGCCAATATCCGGGTTTTCCGTGTACCTGTGCTGGACAGCCTTTCCCAGCTCTACATCAGCTTTTTCCGGGGAACACCGCTTCTGGTCCAATTGTTCCTCCTTTATTACGGTTTGCCACAGGTATTTCCGGTTTTTGTCGGTATGGATGCGTTCAGCGCAGCAATCATTGGCCTGACACTGCACTTTTCGGCCTATATGGCAGAAAGCATCCGGGCAGCAATTACAGGGATAGACCGAAGCCAAATGGAAGCGTCACTGGCTATCGGCATGACAACCCGACAGGCAATGACCCGAATTATTCTTCCTCAGGCAACGCGGGTTGCCCTGCCCTCGTTGATGAACTATTTCATCGACATGATCAAATCCACTTCCCTGGCATTTACGCTGGGCGTTGCTGAGATCATGGCCAAGGCCCAGATGGAAGCCTCATCCAGCTTTAAGTTTTTTGAGGCATTCCTGGCAGTAGCTGATTTACTGGGTAGTGGTTGTCGTATTGACCCAGGTACAAACCCGGCTCGAAAACCGACTAAACAAGGCGTATGCACGATGATAAAGATTGAAAACCTGACAAAGTCTTTTGGTGACAGCCGGGTACTCGATGGCATAGATCTGGAAATCGCCAAAGGGGAAATCGTCTGCATTATCGGCCCAAGCGGCACCGGAAAATCCACCTTGCTTCGCAGCATCAATTTCCTGGAACCCGCTGACAAAGGAATTATTTCTGTCGGAAATGTCTGCGTAAACAGCGAAAGTGCAGCAAAACGGGACGTTATCTCACTTCGCCGCCAGACAGGTTTTGTGTTTCAGAATTATGCCCTGTTTGCCCACCTGACAGCCCGGCAAAACATCGCTGAAGGCCTGGTAACCGTAAAAGGCTGGAAAAAGGAAAGCGCCTATCAAAAAGCAGACAGCATACTGGCAGAAATAGGGCTTTCCGACAAAGCTGACAGCTACCCTGCGGCACTATCCGGAGGTCAGCAACAGCGAGTAGGGATTGGCCGGGCCATGGCTATGGAGCCGAAACTTTTGCTGTTTGATGAACCGACGTCAGCACTGGACCGGAATGGGTGGGTGAAGTACTTGGGCTGATGAAAACGCTGGCTTCAAAGCACCAAACCATGCTGGTGGTTACCCATGAAATGCAGTTTGCCAAGGAAGTCGCCGACCGGATACTCTTTATGGAAGGCGGCAAGATCGCAGAGCAAGGTACGCCGGATCAATTGTTTAATCATCCACAGGATCCTAGACTTCAGCGATTTCTGGGAAAAGTTGGGATCCGTTGAGGATCCTTGCGCTTTAACCGGGATGACGTATAATGCAGCGCCCGTAATCGTGGTTGGTGAAACATTGACTCTTTAGGGTCCAATGATTACAATTCCGCCTCTTTTTTGTAAGGAGGCGTCGGAAGTCACTTCCCACGCCGGGTTAAATCTACAAAACTCTGATCAGTAAAAGGTAGAAACCATGAAACGCACTTTTCAACCATCTGTTCTGAAGCGCAAGCGCACTCACGGTTTCCGTGCTCGCATGGCAACCAAGAACGGTCGCAAAGTACTGGCAGCTCGCCGTGCTAAAGGCCGTAAGCGTCTGTCAAAATAATTGCTGCGCTTTGTGAAAAAGCTAGCTTTTCCTCGGGAGTTGCGTTTGCTAACTCCCGAAGAATTCAAAACCGTCTTTAAGCAGCCTCAACGGGCTGGCTCGCCTTACTTTACCATCCTTGCCCAACCGAACACTCTCGACTTCCCACGTCTGGGGCTTGCTGTTCCTAAAAAGCAAATCAAACTTGCTGTTGGCCGCAACCGGTTTAAACGTCTGGTACGTGAAACATTCCGTCTGCGTCAGCACAAGCTACCTCACTGTGATTTCGTCGTGATTGCCAAGAAAGGCGCCAGCGAGCTCAGCAATGAAGAGCTGCATAAACAGCTGGAACGGTCATGGCAACGCCTGTCTCGCCGCTTGCGAAACTAGTCATTGCACTGGTTCGTTTTTACCAACTGGTAATCAGCCCTCTCATCGGACCTCGATGCCGTTTCACACCCACGTGTTCTCAGTATGCTATAGAAGCTGTCAGAGCTCACGGTGTGGTGAAAGGAAGTTGGTTAGCGACCAAACGTCTATTAAAATGCCACCCTCTAAACGAAGGTGGCTACGACCCCGTTCCACCAAAACAATCCAGTAACAGAGACAATTAACGATGGATTCACAACGCAATATCCTGTTGATTGCCCTATTGTTCGTATCATTCCTGCTTTATCAGCAGTGGACGATCGAAACCAACCCTCAACCACAGGGTCAGGCTCAGTGCAGACTGCACAATCGAGTGGTGATGTTCCTGCCCATGACGGTGCCAATGCGCAGCCAGTCACGGACGAAACCAAACAAGGCAATCTCATTACCATCGACTCCGATGTGCTGGCACTGAAGGTTGATACTCTGGGTGGCGATGTCATCAGTGCAAAACTGCTGAAATATGATGCGGAACTGGATTCAAAGCAGCCGTTTGTTCTGCTGCAAGACAAGCCTGGTCACGTTTATATTGCCCAAAGCGGCTGATCGGTCCTAACGGTATCGACACTGCAGAAGGCCGTGCTCAGTTCAAGGTTGACGGCACCAGCTTCAAGATGGCCGAAGGCAGGATGAACTGCGTGTACCGATGACCTATGTTAAAGACGGTATTACTTACACCAAGACCTTTATCCTCAAGCGCGGCAGCTACGCGGTCGATGTTGATTACTCTGTAGACAACAAGAGCGACAAGAGTGCGGCAGTACAAATGTACGCCCAGCTGAAGCAGACCCTGATGGATGACGGTGGCAGCCTGACCATGCCAACTTACCGTGGCGGTGCTACTCAAGTGACGACAAGCGTTACGAGAAGTACAGCTTCGATGACATGCAGGACAAAAACCTGAACCTGTCAGTGAAGGAAGGCTGGGTAGCCATGCTGCAGCACTACTTTGCGTCGGCCTGGGTACCTCGCACTGACGAAACGTCCAACCTGTACACCCGCGTTTCAAACGGCCAAGGTTACATTGGCGTTCGTATGCCTATGGTAACCATCCCTGCCGGACAGGATGCCAATATCGACGCCACTCTGTGGGTAGGTCCTAAGCTGCAAAACCAAATGGCAGCCGTGGCCCCTCACCTGGACTTGGTTGTCGATTACGGCTGGCTATGGTTCATTGCCAAACCTCTGCATATGCTGCTGGATTTCATCCACAGTGTCGTTGGCAACTGGGGTGTCGCCATCATCGTACTGACCTTTGTGGTTCGTGGTGTGATGTACCCGCTGACCAAGGCACAGTACACCTCTATGGCCAAGATGCGCATGCTGCAGCCTAAGCTGCAGGAAATGCGTGAGCGTATCGGCGACGACCGCCAGCGTATGAGCCAGGAGATGATGGAGCTGTACAAGAAAGAGAAAGTTAACCCACTGGGTGGCTGTCTCCCTCTGATTCTTCAGATGCCAATCTTCATCGCCCTTTACTGGGCACTGATGGAGTCGGTTGAACTGCGCCATGCACCGTTCTTTGGCTGGATCCACGACCTGTCAGCACAGGACCCGTACTACATCCTGCCAATCCTGATGGGTGTGTCCATGTTCTTCATCCAGAAGATGAGCCCAAGCACCATCACCGACCCAATGCAGCAGAAGATCATGAACTTCATGCCAATCATGTTCACGTTCTTCTTCCTGTTCTTCCCTGCAGGCCTGGTTCTGTACTGGCTGGTGTCAAACATCGTGACCCTGATCCAGCAGACCCTGATTTACCGCTCGCTGGAGAAAAAAGGTCTTCATACCCGGGCCAAGTGATCCGGTTGAATGAATATCGAGGCGGCCAACTGGCCGCCTTTTTTCTATCCCGCCAATCTGGGTTACACTTAGCCCAAATTCCGGCCAGCTGTGCCGACCCAGGTTAGAGTTTCTATATGTTTGATAATGACACCATCGTTGCCCAGGCAACGCCTCCCGGCCGTGGCGGCGTCGGTATCGTCCGCGTATCCGGCCCCAAAGCCCGCGACGTAGCTATTGCAATTACCGGACGAGAACTGCGCCCACGCCATGCTGAATACCTACCATTTCGCCAGGAAGACGGCAGCGCCCTCGATCAAGGCATTGCCCTGTACTTCCCCGGCCCAAACTCCTTTACCGGTGAAGATGTCCTTGAGCTACAGGGCCATGGCGGCCCGGTCATCATGGATATGCTTATCCGCAGGATTACAGAACTGGGCTTTGTACGCACCGCCCGTCCGGGTGAGTTTTCTGAACGGGCCTTCCTTAACGACAAACTGGATCTGGCCCAGGCTGAAGCCATTGCAGATCTCATTGACGCCAGCTCAGAACAGGCAGCCCGCTCGGCACTCCAGTCTTTGCAAGGGGCTTTTTCAACCCATATTAATGAGCTGGTGGAGGCCCTGATTCACCTGCGCATATATGTGGAAGCGGCAATTGATTTTCCGGATGAAGAGATAGATTTTCTCTCTGACGGTAAAGTATCCGGTGATCTCGACCGAATCATTGAAAAACTGGCCTCGGTAAAACAACAGGCCAATCAGGGTGCGATCATGCGCGAGGGCATGAAAGTGGTAATTGCCGGCCGGCCGAACGCAGGTAAATCGAGCCTGCTCAATGCCCTTTCCGGAAAAGACAGCGCGATTGTGACCGACATCGCCGGCACCACCCGGGATGTGCTCCGGGAACACATCCACATTGATGGAATGCCGCTTCATATTATCGACACCGCAGGTCTTCGTGATGCGTCAGACGAAGTCGAACGCATCGGCATTGAGCGAGCCTGGGATGAAATCGTGCAGGCGGACCGGGTACTTTTTGTTGCTGACGGCACCACGACAGATGCCACGACACCGGAAGAAATCTGGCCGGAATTCCTCGACCGCCTGCCGGAGAATATCGGCATTACAGTCATCCGCAACAAAGCCGACATTACCGGCGAAGAGCTCGGGATTTGTCACGTCAGTCAGCCTACACTGATTCGGCTTTCAGCTCGCACAGGGGAAGGGATAGATGCCCTACGTGAGCACCTGAAGGCCTGTATGGGCTTCTCAGGCACTTCAGAAGGTGGGTTCATGGCGAGACGCCGCCATCTTGAGGCGCTCGATAACGCAGCGCGTCACCTGGAAATCGGGCAGGAACAGCTGGCGACGTTTGCTGCCGGCGAGATCCTCGCAGAAGAGCTTCGGATCGCCCAGCAATACCTCAGTGAGATCACCGGTGAGTTCAGTTCAGACGATCTGCTTGGCCGGATCTTCTCCTCTTTCTGTATCGGGAAGTAATTCACAGCCGGGTCAATGAACCCGGCTTTTTTTATCCCCGTCTTTCCCGCTTCCTCAAATCTCCTTGACGCCGCTCTCCGTAACCTCAAATACTTACGTTAATCAAGAAACTGCCCAAGAGGTCAAAATGTCCCACATCACCCTTATCACCGGCAGCACCCTTGGCGGTGCAGAATATGTCGGTGACCAGCTTGCTGAAATCCTCGAAGCTGACGGCCACCAAACGACCGTTATCAATGAGGCGGCTATCAGTGATATACGCAACTGCCCGCTGGCTTTGGTTATCACCTCAACTCATGGAGCCGGAGATTATCCGGAAACCATTGAAACCCTGATGGAACAACTTGAAACCCAGAAGCCGGATCTTTCTGGACTGCGTTACGGCATTATTGCTATCGGCGACTCCAGTTATGACACATTTTGTGGCGCCGGGCGTAAAGCCGATGCGCTGCTTGAAAAGCTGGGAGGGAAACGTATCGGTCAACGACTGGAGGTGGATGTCAGCGCGACCCCTATGCCGGAGGAGCCTGCTGAGGTCTGGTTATCCCAGTGGAAAAACCTTCTCTGTGAATAAACCAGTAACATTGCATATACAAAAGTAATGCACTTTTAAAGATCTAATTTGTGGATAACTATAGATCTAAACAGTGATCATCCTATAGTTATCCATTTATTAATTTAGCCCTCCTCCCCCTCCTGTTGATAACTACCCATTTTGATCCCAGCTCTTACAACGACTGATCCAATGATCTTAACAACAAATGATCGGCCACAAAGGCATGATCTTGTTGATCATTTAACGGTTATCCACAGAAATGGGCGATCTATATAAAAGATCTAACAGAAGATCTCTTTAAAGATCTTCTTTCTATATATAATTTGTTCGCCCAAGATCGAAACACAGATCACAGTTCTCTATTGGTTGGAAAATCGGTAGAATGATCGCCCTTTGCACAATCCCCGGATCAATCCCTTTAGTCTTTCTTGCTGAGGTCCAGACATGTTTTACCAGGATAGCTTTGACGTCATTGTTGTCGGTGGTGGTCACGCCGGTACAGAAGCGGCGTTGGCAGCAGCCCGTATGGGCCAGCAGACCCTTCTGCTGACTCACAATATCGACACGCTGGGGCAGATGTCTTGCAACCCGGCAATTGGTGGTATCGGAAAAGGACATCTGGTAAAGGAAGTGGATGCACTGGGCGGCCTGATGGCCCGAGCCATTGACAAAGGCGGTATCCAGTTCCGAATCCTCAACTCTTCAAAAGGCCCGGCAGTGCGTGCAACCCGCGCGCAGGCAGACCGTGCCCTGTACAAAGCCGCTGTCCGCCATGAACTGGAAAACCAGCCAAATTTGATGCTGTTCCAGCAGGCGGTAGACGATCTGATCGTAGAAAACGATCGGGTTACCGGCGTGGTAACCCAAATGGGTCTTAAATTCCGTGCCAAATCTGTGGTGCTGACTGTAGGTACCTTCCTCGGGGGTCGTATCCATATCGGCCTGGAAAACTTTTCCGGTGGCCGCGCTGGCGATCCACCGTCTATTGCCCTGCTAACCGCCTGCGAGAGCTGCCATTCCGTGTAGAGCGCCTGAAAACCGGTACACCGCCGCGTATCGACGCACGTACTGTCGATTTCAGTGTCATGCAGACGCAACATGGCGATACCCCGTGCCCAGTATTTTCCTTCTTGGGCAACGTGGAAGAACATCCACAGCAATTGCCTTGTTATGTCACCTACACCAATGAAAAAACCCATGATGTGATCCGCGCTAACCTGGATCGCAGTCCGATGTATGCTGGGATCATTGAAGGGATCGGTCCGCGATATTGTCCGTCGATCGAAGACAAGGTGATGCGTTTTGCCGACAAGGACAAGCACCAGATCTTTGTTGAGCCTGAAGTCTGACGACCCATGAACTTTATCCAAACGGCATCTACACCAGTTTGCCGTTTGACGTGCAGATGGCGATTATCCAGTCCATCTCCGGCTTTGAAAACGCCCGCGTTGTTCGCCCTGGTTATGCGATTGAGTACGATTTCTTCGACCCGCGTGACCTGAAAACCACGCTGGAAACCAAGTTCATCGAAGGCCTGTTCTTTGCTGGTCAGATTAATGGCACCACCGGCTACGAAGAAGCGGCAGCACAAGGCTTGCTGGCAGGCTGCAACGCAGCCTTGAAAGCACAGGAAAAAGAGGGTTGGAGCCCTCGTCGTGAGGAAGCGTATGCTGGTGTACTGGTTGATGACCTGACAACTTTGGGTACCAAAGAACCGTACCGCATGTTCACCTCTCGCGCTGAATATCGCCTGTTGCTGCGTGAAGACAATGCGGATATCCGTTTGACAGCCAAAGGCCGTGAACTGGGTCTGGTGGACGATGTGCGTTGGGAAGCGTTCAACCGGAAGATGGAAAACATCGAGATTACCCGCCAGAAACTGCGTGAAAGCTGGATTAATCCAAAGTCTGAGGAAGCTCCGGCCCTGAATCAGATGCTGAAATCTCCGCTGACCCGCGAAGCTAGCGGTGAGGATCTTCTCCGTCGCCCTGAAATCACGTTTGACCAGTTGGAAACCCTGCCGGCTTTTGTCACTGAGCTCAACGATCCTGCAGCCCGTGAACAGGTAGAGATCCAGGTGAAGTACGAAGGTTATATCCAGCGCCAGATGGACGAGATTGAAAAATCCCGCCGTCACGAAAATACCCAACTGCCGATTGACCTTGATTACAGTGTGGTGAAGGGGCTGTCAAACGAAGTGGTGGCTAAACTGCGCGATGCCCGTCCGGAAACGATCGGCAAGGCATCCCGTATCTCGGGTATTACCCCTGCGGCGATTTCTATCCTGCTGGTACACCTCAAAAAGCAAGGCATGTTGAAAAAAGGCGCCTGACACGTGAAAGCCTTACTGAGTCAATTAATCGAAAAGACAGGGATGGAAATCCCTGCCAGCCAGCAAGACCAATTGATTGGTTACGTTGAGCTGCTTAACAAGTGGAACAAGGCCTATAACCTGACCTCGGTGCGCGACCCCAATGAGATGGTGGTAAAGCACATCATGGACAGCATCGTTGTTGGCACTCACCTTGATGGTGAGCGCTACATTGATGTGGGAACAGGGCCGGGTTTGCCGGGAATTCCTCTGGCAATCACCAACCCTGACAAGGAATTTGTCCTGCTGGACAGCCTGGGTAAACGAATCCGTTTTATCCGCCAGGTTACCCATGAACTTGGGATTAAAAATGTAACAGCAGTACAGAGTCGGGTGGAGGAATACCAACCAGAAACCGGCTTTGACGGTGTGCTCAGCCGCGCATTTGCATCAATGAACGATATGGTGTCCTGGTGTCGCCACTTGCCTGCTGAAAACGGAAATTTCCTGGCTCTCAAGGGCCAGCTTGATGCCTCAGAGGTGGATGATGTGCCACATTGGTGTTCTGTGACCGACATCAAACCTTTGCATGTACCTGGATTGGAAGGTGACCGTCATCTAGTAATCTTGGCTGCTAAGGACTAAACATCTTCGAGGGTTGTCGTGGGCAAAATTATCGCTATTGCGAATCAAAAGGGCGGGGTCGGTAAAACGACTACCTGTGTCAATCTCGCCGCCTCTCTGGCAGCGACCAAGCGCAAAGTGCTGGTGATTGATCTGGATCCCCAGGGAAATGCCACTATGGCCAGTGGTGTCGACAAATACGATGTCGATGCTACAGCGTACGATCTCCTGGTGGAAGAAACCCCGTTTGAAGACGTGGTTATCCGGGAAACCAGTGGTGGTTACCACCTGATTGCAGCCAATGGTGACGTCACAGCGGCTGAAATCAAGCTGATGGAAGTTTTTGCCCGCGAAGTCCGCCTGCGCCGGGCGCTGGAAGGTGCCCGCGAGAAATATGATTTCATCTTTATCGATTGTCCTCCGGCGTTAAATCTGCTTACAATCAATGCGTTAACCGCATCATCATCAGTTCTGGTGCCGATGCAATGTGAGTATTTTGCCCTGGAAGCCTGACGGCGCTGATGGACACCATCAGCAAACTCGCGGCAGTGGTCAATGAAGAGCTTCATGTTGAGGGCCTTCTTCGCACCATGTACGACCCGCGCAACCGGCTGGCAACGGAAGTTTCAGACCAGATCAAAACCCACTTTGGCGATAAGGTTTACCGGACTGTCATCCCAAGAAACGTGCGTTTGGCGGAAGCGCCAAGTCACGGTAAACCTGCCATGTATTACGACAAATATTCCAGTGGTGCCAAGGCTTATCTCGCCTTAGCCGGAGAAATGTTACGCCGGGAAGAGAGCAGTGTTATCACTGGCTCGGCTGTTAGCGCTTAAGGGAAAGGAATGAACGCAACCAAACGCGGTCTTGGCAAAGGGCTTGACGCACTTCTGTCTACCAGTGCACGCGCTTCGGAAAAGCTGGCAACCGCTGAGCATGCCGAAGAACTTTCCGTGCAGGGTAAACTTGTGGATCTGGCACTGACCCAACTCAGACCCGGCTCTTACCAACCCCGTCAGGATATGGATACGGCGTCGCTTGAAGAGTTGGCAGAGTCTATCCGTGCCCAGGGCGTTATCCAGCCGCTGGTTGTTCGCCAGGTCGATTCCCATGAGTACGAAATTATCGCCGGTGAGCGCCGCTGGCGCGCCTCCAAACTGGCTGGTCTGACGAAAGTTCCCTGTATAGTTCGAGAGTTTGATGACCGCACCGCGGGCGCTGTAGCTCTGATTGAGAACATTCAGCGTGAAGATCTCAATGCGATGGAAACTGCGGAAGCGCTCGACCGGTTAATCAACGATTTCCAACTGACCCACCAACAAGTTGCCGATGCCCTCGGTAAATCCCGCACAACCATCAGTAACCTTTTGCGTCTTAATGGGTTACAGTCGGGTGTAAAAACACTTTTGTCCAATCGGCAAATTGAAATGGGTCACGCAAGGGCACTGCTGGCACTTGATGGTGAAGCCCAATTGGATGCTGCGCTGCAAATCGTTAACCGTTCACTGACTGTTCGGCAAACGGAAACATTAGTAAAAAAACTGTTAGAACCTGTTGAGAAATCAAAAAGTAACCGTGAAGAAGAAATCCTTCCATGGCAACAGAAACTTATTGATAAACTTGGTACGCCTGTCCAGGTATCTCAACGGAAAAACGGCAGTGGAAAGCTGGTTATTGAGTTTGACCAGCAAGACAAACTGAAAGAAATTCTTGCATTGCTCGGCGAGGAAGTGTGATCTGGCTCGGTGGATATTTGTTACATATTCCCGCTTGCTGTGATCAAGTTACTTTATTGTAAAATTTACTGCGTTATTTTGCAGTGATTTGATTGCATTCAACAAGGTGAAACGTATAATTTTCGCTGTTTTCCCAGCACGGCAGTGCACAGAGGAAAGGAATCGAGGAAAGAATACATGGTAGCGGCGCTGGCACGACCCGGACGTCTTTTGGCGAAACGGTTATTGCTCCTGCAATCCGGCGTCGTTTTAACAACGGCAGTGTTGATGGCCATGGTTATCAACGCCGACTGGGGAATATCCGCATTGATTGGTGGTGGCATTTTCGTGAGTGCCAACGCAGTCTTTGCATGGTGTGCATTCCGATATAGTGGCGCACGAGCAGCCCGAAAAGTGATGAACAGCTTTTACGGCGGCGAAGTGCTCAAAATCTCACTGACAGTCGTCCTATTTTCCGTTGTTTACCTGTATGGGGAGGTGGAACTTGTTCCCCTCAAACTGGCCTATCTGCTGGCTCTAGGAGTCAACATCCTCGCGCCAGTGTTATTCATCAACAACAACAAGTAGGATGAGTTATGGCTGCGCAAGGTGAAGCGCTTACACCCTCCAGTTACATTACCCACCACCTGACTAACCTGTCAGCGGGTGAGGGTTTCTGGACGGTTCATATTGACAGCCTGTTTTTCTCTGTCCTTATTGGTGCCGGGTTTCTCTGGCTCTTTTATAAGGTAGCGAAAACGGCAACCTCCGGTGTCCCAGGAAAGCTTCAGTGTGCTGTTGAGATTATTGTTGAGTTCGTTAACGATAACGTTAAAGAAACCTTCCATGGTCGAAATCCGCTGATAGCACCGCTCGCGCTAACCATTTTCGTTTGGGTATTCCTGATGAATGTTATGGACCTCGTGCCCATCGACTTTCTTCCGGAATTCGCCAAATTGTTTGGCGTTGAGTATCTGAAAGTTGTGCCTACCGCAGATGTGAACATCACTTTGTCGATGGCGCTTGGTGTCTTTGCCCTGATGATTTACTACAGCATCAAGGTCAAAGGGATTGGCGGCTTCGTTAAAGAACTCGCTCTGCACCCCTTCAACCATCCAATCATGATCCCGTTCAACCTGCTTCTGGAAGTGGTTTCGCTGCTGGCAAAACCTATCTCTTTAGGTATGCGTTTGTTCGGTAACATGTTTGCGGGTGAAGTGGTCTTTATCCTTATCGCGGCATTGCTGCCGTGGTGGGCACAATGGCTGGGATCGGTGCCGTGGGCGATTTTCCATATCCTGGTAATCACTATTCAGGCGTTCGTCTTTATGATGCTGACAATCGTGTACCTGTCTCAGGCACATGAAGATTCGGATCATTAATAAAATAGTTTTTTGTTTGTAAGCACATTGTTTGTTTTTTGGCTCTAAAGCTCTAACGATAAATTGGAGATAGTAATGGAAACTTTACTTAGCTTTTCTGCAATTGCTGTGGGTGTGATCGTAGGTCTGGCTGCCCTGGGTACAGCAATTGGTTTCGCAATCCTCGGTGGTAAGTTCCTGGAGGGCGCAGCTCGTCAACCAGAAATGGCACCTATGCTGCAGGTTAAAATGTTCATCATCGCCGGTCTGCTGGATGCAATCCCAATGATCGGTATCGTAATCGCGCTGCTGTTCACATTTGCAAACCCATTCGTGGGACAACTGGCCGGCTAATAAAACCGATCCTGTCGCTAACTAGATAAGGAGGAGCCGTTGTGAATCTCAACGCAACTCTATTCGGCCAGGCTATCGCGTTTGCCTTGTTTGTGTGGTTTTGCATGAAGTATGTATGGCCACCGCTTCTGAGTGCTATTGAAGAGCGCCAGAAGAAAATCGCTGACGGTCTGTCTGCAGCCCAACGTGCTGCGAAAGATCTGGAATTGGCCCAGGCCAATGCTTCTGACCAGTTGAAAGAAGCTAAGCGCGCTGCAACTGAGATCATCGAGCAAGCCAATAAGCGCAAAGCGCAGATTATCGACGAAGCCCGCCAGGAAGCCCTCACTGAACGTGAGAACATCCTGACCCAAGGCCGTGCGGAAATCGATGCCGAGCGTAACCGTGCCCGTGACGACCTGCGTAAGCAAGTTGCGACACTGGCCGTTTCCGGTGCTGAGAAAATCCTCGAGCGTTCAATTGATGCGAACGCCCACAAGGACATTCTCGACAGTATCTCTGCAAAGCTTTAACGAGGAGGGGCAGCTATGTCTGAAATGACTACTATCGCTCGCCCCTACGCTAAAGCTGCGTTTGACTTTGCCGTTGAGAAAGGCGCTTTGGACCAATGGTCTGAAATGCTGTCCTTTGCTGCTGAAGTTGCCCGCAATGATGTGATGGCTGATTTGTTGGGTGGCGCAATCGCTGCTGACACGATCTCCGACACTTTCATTGATGTGTGTGGCGAGCAGCTCAACGACCCGGGCAAGAATTTTATTCGTGTCCTGGCCGACAATGGGCGATTGAAAGCTCTGCCTGATGTGCTGTCCCTTTTCCTGGCACTCCGCCATGAACATGACAAGCAAGTAGATGTCGACGTTATTTCAGCTGTTGAGCTGAGCGAAGAACAACTACAAACCATCAGCAGCAAGCTGGAAAAGCGTCTTGAACGCAAAGTTAAGCTTAGTACTAGCGTAGATGACGCCCTGGTAGCCGGGGTGATCATTCGAGCTGGGGACCTGGTCATCGATAACTCAGTACGCGGTAGGATTAACCGCCTGAGCGATGCATTGCAGTCTTGATTCGGGGAATTTGAGCATGCAACTTAATTCCACAGAAATAAGCGATCTGATCAAGCAGCGAATCGAAAAATTCGACGTTGCGAGTGAAGCGCGTAACGAAGGTACTATCGTCTCTGTGAGCGACGGTATCATTCGTATCCATGGCCTTGCAGATGTTATGCAGGGCGAAATGATTGAACTACCTGGCGGCCGTTACGCTCTGGCTCTGAACCTTGAACGTGATTCTGTCGGTGCGGTAGTTATGGGTCCTTATGCGGACCTGAAAGAAGGTATGAAAGTCACCAGCACTGGCCGTATCCTGGAAGTTCCAGTTGGTCCTGAGCTGCTGGGCCGTGTGGTTAACACCCTGGGTGAGCCTATTGACGGTAAAGGCCCGATCGAGGCCAAAGCTTTCTCTCCAATCGAAGTAATTGCACCGGGTGTAATCGCACGTCAATCCGTAGACCAGCCTGTACAGACTGGCTATAAGGCCGTTGATGCGATGATTCCAATCGGCCGTGGTCAGCGTGAGCTGGTCATCGGTGACCGTCAGACAGGTAAAACTGCACTGGCAATCGATGCCATCATCAACCAGCGTGACACCGGTATCTATTCAATCTACGTAGCTATCGGCCAGAAGGCGTCTACTATCTCTAACGTAGTACGCAAGCTGGAAGAGCACGGTGCACTGGAAAACACCATCGTTGTTGTTGCCTCCGCTTCTGAAGCGGCTGCACTGCAATACCTGGCGCCATACTCTGGTTGTGCCATGGGTGAATACTTCCGTGACCGTGGTGAAGACGCACTGATCGTATACGATGACCTGTCCAAGCAGGCTGTTGCTTACCGTCAGGTATCCCTGTTGCTGCGCCGTCCACCAGGCCGTGAGGCATTCCCTGGTGACGTATTCTACCTCCACTCCCGTCTGCTGGAGCGTGCTGCGCGCGTAAACGCAACGTATGTAGAGCAGTTCACCAACGGTGAAGTGAAAGGCAAGACCGGCTCTCTGACCGCCCTGCCAATCATCGAAACCCAGGCTGGTGACGTATCTGCATTCGTACCGACCAACGTGATTTCAATCACCGACGGCCAGATCTTCCTGCAAACCGAACTGTTCAACTCAGGCATCCGTCCTGCTGTTGACCCGGGTATCTCTGTATCCCGTGTTGGTGGTGCTGCGCAGACCAAGATTATCAAGAAGCTGTCTGGTGGTATTCGTACTGCACTGGCTCAGTACCGTGAACTGGCGGCATTTGCCCAGTTCTCTTCCGACCTTGACGATGCTACTAAGAAACAGCTGGATCACGGTCAGAAAGTTACCGAGCTGATGAAACAGAAGCAGTACGCGCCTATGTCAGTATTTGACCAGGCTCTGTCTATCTTTGCGGCTGAAAAAGGCCACCTGGCAGACATCGAGCTGAAGAAGATTGCTGACTTCGAAGCTGCGTTGCTCTCATACGCCAAGGCACAGTTTGCTGAGCTTGTTGACCACGTTAACAAGAGCGGTGACTACAACGATGAAATTGAAGGCCAGCTGAACAAACTGGTTGCCGATTTCAAAGCTACCCAGACTTGGTAATGCGTAGGTGGTCGCTGCATTAAGCGGCCACTCAATCACGGAGAGTAACAATGGCCGGCGCAAAAGAAATTCGTCAGAAGATCGGAAGTGTTAAAAGCACACAGAAGATCACCAAAGCGATGGAAATGGTCGCCACGTCCAAGATGCGTAAAAGCCAGGACGCGATGCAGGCTACTCGTCCATACGCAGAAATAATGCGCAAAGTGATTGGTCATATCGCGCTCGGTAATCTTGAGTACCGCCATCCTTATTTGGAAGAGCGGGAAGCCAAGCGCGTCGGTTACATCATCATTTCATCTGACCGTGGTCTGTGTGGCGGCTTGAACATCAATGAGTTCAAGCTGGCAATGTCAGACATGAAGAAGTGGACAGATCAGGGAGTTGAACTTGAAAACGCCCTGGTTGGTGCGAAAGCAACCAGCTTCTTTGCAAAATACGGCGGTAAGGTAGCGGCACAGGTTTCCGGTCTGGGTGACACCCCGGCGCTGGAAGACCTCATCGGTACCGTTGGCGTCATGCTGAAGAAATATGATGAAGGCCAGCTGGATCGCCTGTATGTGGTGTACAACAGGTTTGTGAACACCATGACCCAGGAACCAGTGATCGATCAACTTCTGCCTTTGCCTAAGTCAGAAGACGAAGAGATGCAGCGGAATCATGCTTGGGATTATATCTATGAACCAGATCCTAAGCCTCTGCTGGACACCTTGTTGGTTCGCTATGTCGAATCTCAGGTATATCAGGGCGTGGTTGAAAACCTCGCGTGTGAGCAGGCTGCCCGTATGGTTGCGATGAAGTCAGCAACTGATAACGCAGGTAACCTGATTGATGACTTGCAACTGGTATACAACAAGGCTCGTCAGGCCGCGATCACGCAGGAACTGTCCGAAATTGTATCGGGTGCTGCTGCGGTTTAAGGCAAGGGTTAACGAATTAGCATAGAGGATTAACGATGGCTACAGGTAAGATCGTACAGATCATCGGTGCGGTAGTCGACGTAGAGTTCACTCAGGGTGATGTACCTCGTGTATATGATGCCCTGAACGTACACAAAGAAGGCGATCGCCTGGTGCTGGAAGTTCAGCAGCAGCTGGGTGGTGGTGTTGTACGTGCAATTGCCATGGGTTCGTCCGATGGCCTGCGTCGTGGCCTTGAGGTCACTAACACCGGTAAAGCAATTGAAGTTCCAGTAGGTACTGCGACCCTGGGTCGTATAATGAACGTGCTGGGTGATGCAATCGACGAGCGTGGTGATATCGGTGAGGAAGAGCGTTACTCAATCCACCGTGCAGCGCCAAGCTACGAAGAGCAGGCGAACGCAACCGAACTGCTGGAAACCGGCGTGAAGGTTATCGACCTGATCTGCCCATTCGCCAAGGGTGGTAAGATCGGTCTGTTCGGTGGTGCGGGTGTAGGTAAGACCGTTAACATGATGGAGCTTATCAACAACATCGCCCTGAAACACTCAGGTCTGTCTGTGTTTGCCGGTGTAGGTGAGCGTACCCGTGAAGGTAACGACTTCTACCACGAAATGCAGGAAGCAGGCGTTGTAAACCTGGAAAATCCAGAGGAATCCAAGGTTGCGATGGTTTACGGCCAGATGAACGAGCCACCGGGTAACCGTCTGCGCGTAGCACTGACCGGCCTGACAATGGCTGAGCGTTTCCGTGACGAAGGCCGTGACGTACTGCTGTTCATCGATAACATCTACCGTTATACCCTGGCGGGTACCGAGGTATCGGCTCTGCTGGGTCGTATGCCATCGGCGGTAGGTTACCAGCCAACACTGGCTGAAGAGATGGGTGTACTGCAGGAGCGTATCACGTCAACCAAGCAAGGTTCTATCACGTCTGTACAGGCGGTATACGTGCCTGCGGATGACTTGACTGACCCGTCTCCGGCAACCACGTTTGCTCACTTGGATGCAACCGTTGTACTGTCTCGTAACATCGCGGCACGCGGTCTGTACCCTGCGATTGACCCACTGGATTCCACCTCTCGTCAGCTGGACCCTCTGGTTGTTGGTCAGGAGCACTACGAAGTGGCTCGTGGCGTACAGACTGTACTGCAGCGCTATAAGGAGCTTCAGGACATCATCGCGATTCTGGGTATGGACGAACTGTCAGAAGAAGACAAGCTTCTGGTAGCCCGTGCCCGTAAGATTGAGCGTTTCCTGACTCAGCCTTACCACGTTGCGGAAGTCTTTACCGGCCAACCAGGTATTTACGTGACCCTGAAAGACACCATTGCAGGGTTCAAAGGTCTGCTGTCCGGTGAGTACGACGATATCCCAGAGCAGGCTTTCCTGTACTGTGGTTCTATCGACGAAGTGCTCGAAAAATCGCAGAATCTGTAAGGCTTGAGTAGGAGGCGATATGGCAGCGTTAACCTTCCATCTGGATGTGGTCAGTGCGGAAAACAAACTGTTTTCAGGTCGTGCTGAAACTATCCAGGTGACCGGTAGCGAAGGTGAGCTGGGTATTTTCCCTGGCCACACACCGCTGCTGACCGCGATCAAGCCAGGCATGGTCCGCATTATCAAACAAAACGGACAAGAAGAAATCATCTATCTGTCAGGTGGTCTTCTTGAAGTTCAGCCAAGTACGGTGACCGTGCTGGCTGATACTGCCATCCGTGGTAATGAACTGGATCAGGCCAAGGCAGAGGAAGCCAAGCGCCGCGCTGAAGAGCGTATCCACAATCAGCATGGCGACATGGACTTTGCTCAAGCGGCCAGTGACCTGGCAAAAGCTCTGGCCCAGCTCCGCGTTATCGAGCTGACGCGCAAGTCGCGTTAATTCAGAGTGTTGGAAAAGGCGGCAGAAATGCCGCCTTTTTTGTTTTTTTGGAAACACATTGGGGAAACATCAGGCGATTTACTTAAAATTTTTAAATGCTGCCTGTAAACTGCTCCGCAATTAAAAATAGATCGAAAAGGACACAAACATGCGTTTCAGTGCGGTGATTCTTGCTGCGGGTAAAGGGACCCGTATGTACTCAGACATGCCAAAGGTACTGCATACCCTGGCTGGCAAACCCATGGTTAAGCACGTCATTGATACGTGTAATGTGCTGGGTGCCAACCAGTTGCATCTTGTTTATGGTCACGGTGGCGATCAAATGAAATCTGCCTGGTGAATGAGAATGTAAACTGGGTGCTTCAGGACAAGCAACTGGTACCGGCCATGCCGTCGATCAGGCTTCCCCAGCCTTTGCAGACGATGAAAAGATTCTGGTGCTTTACGGAGATGTGCCACTTATCAGCGCTGAAACCATTGAAAACCTGCTTGATGCCCAGCCGGAAGGCGGTATTGCCCTTCTGACGGTTGTTTTGGATGACCCAAGCGGCTATGGGCGCATTATCCGCCGTAACGGCCCAGTGGTCGCCATTGTTGAAGACAAGGATGCTACTGAATCCCAGAAACTGATCCAGGAAATCAACACCGGTGTGCTGGTGGCCAATGGTGCGGATCTCAAGCGCTGGCTGTCCAATCTCAATAACGACAACATCCAGGGGGAATACTACCTCACAGACGTTATTGCGATGGCCCATGAAGAGGGTCGGGCGGTTGAAGCTGTTCACCCAGTCAGCAAGATTGAAGTGGAAGGCGTGAACAACCGCATCCAACTGGCCCGTCTTGAGCGTGCTTTCCAGCGTGAGCAGGCCCGACAGCTTCTGGAAAGTGGTGTAATGATTCGCGACCCAGAGCGTTTTGACCTCCGTGGCAGCTTGCAGTGCGGCTCTGATGTTGAATTTGATGTGAATGTTATCGTTGAAGGTGATGTGACTGTCGGCAGTAATGTGTTTATTGGTGCCGGTTGTGTGCTGAAAGACTGTGAAATTGACGACAATACGGTTATCCGTCCGTACAGCGTTATTGAAGGTGCTTCCGTCGGTGAGGACTGTACAGTGGGCCCGTTTACTCGTCTGCGTCCCGGGGCAGAACTTAGCAATGATGCTCACGTAGGTAATTTCGTCGAAGTGAAAAATACCCGCATCGGAAAGGCTCTAAAGCCAACCACCTTACCTATCTTGGTGATGCGGAAATTGGCGAGCGGGTGAATATCGGTGCAGGAGCCATCACGTGCAATTATGATGGTGCCAACAAGTTCAAAACCATCATTGAAGATGATGTATTTGTGGGTTCTGACTCGCAGCTGGTTGCCCCGGTTCGAGTCGCGAAAGGCTCCACTATTGGCGCTGGAACCACTCTTACCAGGGATACCGGTGAAAACCAGCTGGTAATCACCCGTGCAAGCACGTACCATCGAAGGTTGGCAACGCCCGCAAAAGAAAAAATAAGCTGTGTTTAACCCGAATAAAGGCACCTGTTGGTGCCTTTTTCATCAAATAACAGTAATTTGATAACGGGAATAGCCGTTTTGCCTATTTATCCATCAATCGATAAATTTAGCTATTGACTCCCGAACCGAATACTCATAATATTTGCGGCCTCGGTTGGGGTATCGCCAAGCGGTAAGGCAGCGGGTTTTGATCTCGCCATTCCCAGGTTCGAATCCTGGTACCCCAGCCAACAAAATGCATCCGTAGCTCAGCTGGATAGAGTACCTGGCTACGAACCAGGCGGTCGGAGGTTCGAATCCTCGGATGCGCCATTTGCGGAAGTGGCGGAATTGGTAGACGCACCAGATTTAGGTTCTGGCGCCGTAAGGTGTGAGAGTTCAAGTCTCTCCTTCCGCACCATTGTTGGGGTATCGCCAAGCGGTAAGGCAGCGGGTTTTGATCCCGCCATTCCCAGGTTCGAATCCTGGTACCCCAGCCATACATTGGTACGTAGCTCAGCTGGTTAGAGCACATCACTCATAATGATGGGGTCACAGGTTCAAATCCCGTCGTAGCCACCATATTCCTCTTGGATGTTGTCTGCGTCCAGGTTGTAGTGAAAGCCCAAAGTCAGACAGACATTTTTCGTGCGGCGGTGGCGGAATTGGTAGACGCGCTAGCTTCAGGTGTTAGTGTCCTAACGGACGTGAGGGTTCAAGTCCCTCCCCCCGCACCACTTTTCTGATTAAAGCAGGTATTGATACCTGCTTTTTTTGTACCTAAAAAACGCCTCTCCTTCTTTTCCTTACGCTTCAATTTCTTGTTTCCAGTATTCTTTTACTTATCAGATCCCGGATCGGTTTTCCGTGGATTGCACTTGATTAATTTTATTTCTCCATTATTATCTTTCGAAACGAAACTTTGGTGGTTGTATGTCGAAACGTAACACGCAGCAAAGACGCCATGCGATAGTCTCAATGTTAGCGGAACAGGGTGAAGTGAGTGTTGATACTCTTGCACAGTTATTTGAAACATCTGAAGTAACTATTCGTAAAGACCTTGCCGCACTGGAAAAAAATGGTCTTTTACTGCGACGTTATGGTGGCGCGGTGCCTATTCCGCAGGAAATGGTGTCGGAGTCTTTTCAAGAAGTTTCGAAACGAAAGTTGGCAATTGCAAAAGCAGCGGCAGGCCGTATCCGGGACCATAATCGGATTGTCATCGACAGTGGTTCCACAACCGGTGCTCTGATTTCTGAGCTCAGGAATAACCGGGGGCTGGTGGTAATGACCAACTCATTGGTAGTAGCGAATGCCATCAATGAGTTGGAAAACGAACCAACATTGCTGATGACCGGCGGAACCTGGGATTCACATTCAGAGTCATTCCAGGGACAGGTCGCCGAACAGGTGTTGCGCGCCTATGACTTTGATCAGTTGTTTATCGGGGCTGACGGCATCGATCTTTCCCGTGGCACCACGACATTCAATGAAATTGTGGGACTCAGCCGCGTGATGGCTGACGTTGCAAGGGAAGTAGTGGTGATGATCGAATCTGAGAAGATTGGGCGAAAAATGCCAAACCTTGAACTGCCATGGGATGCTATCGATACCCTGGTGACAGATTCTGGCATCAGTGACGCGGACAAGGAAAAAATTGAAGCGCTGGGTGTAGAGGTCGTCTGCGCCAGGATTACTGAATAATTTAGGAGAAATTATGTGTGGGATTGTCGGGGCTTGTGCCCAGCGAGATGTGGCTGAAATTTTGCTCGAAGGCCTTCATCGGCTTGAGTACCGTGGTTACGACTCGGCAGGTGTAGCGGTTATGGACTCGGATAACCTTATCCACCGTACACGCCGTCTCGGTAAAGTCGAAGTTCTGGCTGAGGCATTGGAGTCCTCCCCCCTTTTAGGTGGAACAGGCATTGCCCATACCCGCTGGGCAACCCACGGCGAACCAAGTGAAGCCAATGCCCACCCACACATGTCAGGTGAAAACATTGCTGTTGTACACAACGGCATCATTGAAAACCACGAAACGCTTCGTGAACAACTCACCGGTAAAGGGTATGTGTTTACTTCGCAGACCGACACCGAAGTGATTGCACACCTTGTCCATTGGGAACGCGAGCAGGGTGCCGGGCTGAGGGAAGCGGTTCAAAAGACGGTTTCCCAGTTGGAAGGGGCATACGGCATGGTTGTGATGGATGCTCGTGAGCCGGCCCGCCTTGTTGCTGCTCGCTCCGGTAGCCCCTTGGTTATCGGGTTGGGGCTTGGGGAGAATTTCCTGGCGTCTGACCAACTGGCACTGCTGTGTGTTACTCGCAAATTTATCTTCCTGGAAGAAGGCGATGTAGCGGACATTTCCCGTCGAAGCGTGGATATCTTTGACGTGAACGGCAATGCTGTTGAGCGCGAAACCTATGAATCAAACCTGGTTCAGGATGCGGCTGATAAAGCCGGGTATCGCCACTTTATGCAAAAGGAAGTGTTTGAGCAGCCGGTGGCGCTTGCGAATACCCTGGAAGGGCGTATTGCAGCTGATCACATTATTGTGGACAGCATCGGACCCCAGGCTCAGCAGATTCTGGAAAAAGCAGAGCACATCCAAATTGTTGCCTGCGGCACCTCATACAATGCCGGCATGGTTGCGCGTTACTGGTTTGAATCTGTTGCCGGTGTCAGTTGTGATGTAGAGATTGCCTCTGAATTTCGCTACCGCCGCTCTGTCACCCGGCCCAACAGTGTGTTGGTGACTATTTCACAATCCGGCGAAACAGCCGATACCCTGGCTGCTCTGCGCCTCGCCAAGGAGCAGGGCTATATGGCGGCGCTTACGGTCTGTAATGTCGCGGGCTCATCACTGGTCCGGGAATCCGACCTGGCGTTTATGACACGGGCCGGGGCTGAAATTGGTGTGGCATCCACCAAAGCCTTTACCACCCAATTGTCAGCACTTTTGGTGTTGGTCTCTGCGCTGGGCAAAGTGAAAGGCTCTATTTCCAGGGAGAAAGAGGCAGAGATTGTCGCATCGCTGCACCGCCTGCCGGCTGATGTAGAGAAGGCGCTTTCATTTGACAGCCAAATCGAGCAGTTGGCGGAGGACTTTGCCGACAAGCATCACGCCTTGTTCCTCGGTCGAGGAGAGTTTTACCCGATTGCGATGGAGGCTTCCCTGAAGCTCAAGGAAATCTCCTACATCCATGCGGAAGCGTATGCTGCAGGTGAACTGAAACACGGCCCTCTGGCGTTGATAGACGCGGATATGCCGGTGATTGTAGTCGCGCCAAGCAACGACCTTCTCGAGAAGCTCAAGTCAAACATCGAAGAAGTCCGCGCCCGCGGAGGCCTGCTTTATGTATTCGCGGATGAAGATGCGGGGTTTGAAGCATCTGAAGGGATGAAGATCATCGCCATGCCGCATGTCGATGAGATCATTGCGCCGATCTACTTTACTGTGCCTATGCAGTTGCTCTCCTACTATGTCGCCTTGATCAAAGGAACTGATGTGGATCAGCCAAGAAATCTGCCAAGTCAGTCACCGTGGAATAATGGCTATCTGAAGATCACCGCATGAAAACTCACAAAGGGAGCATATGCTCCCTTTTTTAGTATTTGGTATAACCCCCCAAGAGAAGAGCACTATTTAGTATTATGGCAAACCGCTAAAAAAGGATATTTGCATTTTGCAACTCAATTCGCAGTTTGGAGAAAGCTGCATGGAAAGTTGATAAATTCTGTCGCGGCTTGGTTCTTACAACCTTATGAAAAATAACAATAAAAATCTTGTCTAAAATGTTGGTGCGCATTGTGCATATTTGTACCCAACCATAATAAAAAACGCCTGTACGTTGTAAGGAGATAGTTATGATTGACTCCAAAGAGCAAGTTGCGAAACGCATCAAGGAAGCACGTGAGTGGAAGGGTATCACTCAGGTTCGTATGGCGAAATTGCTTGATGTGGCGCGACAAACCTATTTGGATATCGAAACCGGTAAGACTGAGCCACGTGTGCGTATGCTCTCCAGAATTGCCGACATTACCGAACGTCCACTGATGTGGTTTGTTTATGGCGATCGTAATGTGGAAGTTGTGGATGACGAATACAAACAGGATCTGGCCCGCTTGATGGATCAGTTTTCCCGTCTGCCACATGAAGCTCGCAAAGCTGTGATCAACCAATCGGTCAATATGGCCTCCTTCCTGGTTGATTACTCTAAAGCTGTGCAGCGCAGCTAGATCTGCAGCCGATACTTCGGCAACCTCAGGCAGGAATATGTCGCCCCCGGAGATTGGTTCTTCAGGGGCTGTTCCTGTGTGTCCTGTTTTTTGCTAACCCCGCCTGATATCCGACCTGGCAAGGAAGAAACGAAATGCCGGGTTGTTCGTTTCATCTTTCCAGCTGTAACCCAGCTCTCTCAGGTGAGCGGTGAATGCCAGCAAATCCTTGTCTTCCAGCTCAAATCCACATAATACTCGGCCGTAATCTGCGCCGTGGTTGCGGTAGTTGAACAAACTGATGTTCCACTGGGTTCCCAAGGTTGTCAGGAACTTTATCAGCGCCCCCGGGTATTCCGGGAATTCAAAGCTGTAAAGCCGCTCCTGCATCACCTTGGCCGGCCTGCCGCCAATCATGTAGCGGATGTGGACCTTGGCCATTTCATCGTCTGAAAGATCTTCGACCGGGTAACCGCCTTTTCTCAAATCACCGATAATGCTTTCCAGCTCATCCTGCCCGCCCGCCAGACGAACACCGACAAAGATATTGGCAAGGTGGTCATCGCTGTAGCGGTAATTGAACTCGGTAACTGCCCGGCCACCGATAATGTGGCAAAACTCCAGGAAAGCCCCGGGGCGCTCAGGAATAGTAACGGCCAGCAGGCCCTCACGCTTTTCACCCAACTCCGCACGTTCGGAGACATAACGCAGGGTATGGAAATTCATGTTAGCGCCGGAAAGGATAGCCGCCATCTGGCAATCCTTAATCCGGTGGGTATCCGTGTAGCGTTTGAGCCCCGCCAGAGAAAGGGCTCCGGCCGGCTCCGCGATAGCGCGTGTATCTTCGAAGATATCCTGGACCGCGGCGCAGATTTCATCGCTGGTCACGGTAATAGAGTCGTCGAGATATTGTTTGCACAGGCGGTAGGTTTCATCGCCGATACGCTTTACTGCCACGCCGTCAGCAAAGGTACCGACATTGTCCAGTGTTACCTGATGCCCGGCGTCCAGCGCTGCGCGCAGGCAGGCCGAGTCTTCAGCTTCAACACCGATAAGTTTGATGTGAGGCATCAACTGCTTGATAAGCACCGCCACACCGGCTGCGATACCACCGCCGCCGACAGGCAGGAAAACATATTCCAGATGCCCGTTTTGCTGCACCAGTTCGAGCCCAATGGTTCCCTGGCCGGCAATCACAGCTGGGTGGTCAAATGGCGGGATAAAGGTGTAATTGTGCTCTGCTGCCAGTTCTATTGCCCTGGCTTTAGCCTCATCAAAGTTGCTGCCGTGAAGCACAACGATGCCACCGAAACTGCGAACGGCACTGACCTTGATATCCGGGGTGGTTTTGGGCATCACGATGGTAGCCTGAACCCCAAGATGGCGCGCAGAGTATGCAAGACCCTGGGCGTGGTTGCCCGCAGATGCGGCAATCACACCTTCAGATTTTTGCTGCTCGGTCAGCTGGGCCATCATGTTGTAGGCACCACGAAGCTTGAATGAGTGCACCGGTTGGCGGTCTTCGCGCTTCAGGTGCACGGCGTTACCAAGCCGGTCAGAAAGGCGCTTCATTTCTTGCAGAGGCGTTTTCATCGCCACTTCGTAGACCGGCGAGCGCAGTATTTCCGTCAGGTAACCCGCCCCGGAAAGGGGCAGGTTGGTATCACTGGCGGCAGGATCTGGGGCTGCCATCAGTTGTCCTCCAGTTTGCTGCTGTCACGCACCGCACCTTTGTCTGCGCTGGTTGCCAGGTTGGCGTAGGCTTTCAGGGCAAGTGAGACCTGGCGTTCACGGTTAACCGGTTTCCAACCCCTGGCATCAGAATCTGTACGGCGACGGCTGAGTTCGTCTTCACTGACTTCCAGTGCAATACGGCGAGCCGGAATATCGATATCAATGATATCGCCGGTCTGGACCAGACCGATGGTACCCCCATTGGCTGCTTCCGGGGAAACGTGACCGATAGAGAGACCGCTGGTACCGCCGGAGAAGCGGCCGTCAGTGATAAGGGCGCAGGCTTTGCCAAGCCCATGGATTTCAGGTAAGTGGTCGGGTAGAGCATCTCCTGCATACCGGGGCCGCCTTTCGGGCCTTCGTAGCGGATAATCACTACATCACCGGCTTTCACAGTGCCGCCAAGGATTCCATCCACCGCATCTTCCTGGCTTTCAAATACGATAGCCGGGCCGCGGAAGGTCAGGTTTTCTGCGTCCACTCCCGCCGTTTTTACGATACATCCGTCAACGGCGAGGTTACCGGAAAGTACCGCAAGTCCGCCGTCCTGGCTGTAGGCATTTTCCTTGCTGCGGATACAGCCGTTTTGGCGGTCATCATCCAGGGTGTCCCAGCGGCAGTTCTGCGAGAATGCCTCCGTGGTCCGGATACCCGCAGGCCCGGCACGGAAAAAGGCTTTCACCTCTTCTGAGTCTGTCACTGTGATGTCGTACTGTGCCAGTGTATCGGCAAGGGTACCGCCCAATACATTGGTTACATCAGTATGCAGGAGGCCTGCACGGGCAAGTTCACCCAGGATACCGACAACCCCGCCGGCGCGGTGTACATCTTCCATGTGGTATTGGGGTGTGGAAGGTGCCACCTTGCAAAGGTGCGGGACCTGGCGGGAGAGGCGGTCAATATCTTCCATAGTGAAGTTCACTTCACCCTCGCGGGCTGCTGCCAGCAGGTGGAGAACCGTATTGGTAGAGCCGCCCATGGCGATATCCAGTGTCATGGCATTTTCAAATGCCTTGAAGCTGGCGATATTGCGTGGAAGGACACTCTCATCATCTTCGCGATAGTAGCGTCTGGTCAGGTCGACAATTCGGCGGCCCGCGCTGAGGAACAGCTCTTTGCGGTCAGCATGGGTAGCGAGCATCGAACCATTTCCCGGTTGGCTCAATCCCAGCGCTTCTGTCAGGCAGTTCATGGAGTTGGCCGTAAACATGCCGGAGCAGGATCCGCAGGTCGGGCAGGCAGATCGTTCAATTTGATCGCTTTGCTCATCAGAAACTTCCGGATCCGCGCCCTGGATCATTGCGTCAACCAGATCCAGCTTGATGATTTGATCCGAGAGCTTGGTTTTACCCGCTTCCATCGGGCCGCCGGAAACGAAGATGGTTGGGATATTGAGGCGCATAGACGCCATCAGCATCCCCGGGGTAATTTTGTCACAGTTTGAAATACAGACCAGGGCATCCACACAGTGTGCGTTGGCCATGTATTCAACAGAGTCGGCGATAAGCTCACGGGATGGCAGGGAGTAAAGCATCCCGCCGTGGCCCATGGCGATACCGTCATCGACTGCAATGGTGTTGAACTCTTTGGCGATGCCACCAGCCTGTTCTATTTCCCGCGCAACCATCTGGCCCAGATCTTTGAGGTGGACGTGGCCGGGAACAAACTGGGTGAATGAGTTCACCACGGCAATTATCGGTTTACCGAAATCTTCATCTTTAACGCCGGTAGCGCGCCACAGGCACGGGCCCCGGCCATGTTGCGCCCTTCTGTGGAGGTCGCGGAACGGTATTTTGGCATCAGGTGTCTCCTTACTTCTCGCCGTGGACCGGATCCAGCCAGCCCCATTTGTCTTCGGTCAGGCCGTTAAACAGGCCAAAGAAAGCGCTTTGCAGTTCTTCGGTTATCGGGCCGCGCTTCCCTTCGCCCACTTCTATCTGGTCAACACTGCGTACCGGGACAATCTCGGCTGCGGTGCCGGTCATAAAGACTTCATCAGCCAGGTAAAGCGCCTCTCGGGCAATGGGTTCTTCCCGAACCTCGTAGCCGGCTTCTCTGGCCAGCGTCATGATGGAATCTCGGGTAATGCCGGGCAGGATGGCACTGGTGGCCGGTGGGGTGGAAATCACGCCATTTTTAATCACAAACAAGTTCTCACCCGCACCTTCTGAAAGGTAGCCGCGTACATCCAGTGCAATGCCTTCTGCGTAGCCATGGCGGCGTGCTTCGCCACCGACAAGCAGAGAAGAGAGGTAGTTACCGCCAGCTTTGGCCGCCGTCGGAATGGTATTCGGTGCAGAACGGTTCCAGCTTGAAATCATCGCATCTACGCCGTTGGCCAGCGCTTCCTCGCCAAGATAAGAGCCCCAGGCAAACGCGGCGATAATAAGTTCCATTTCGGTTTCAGGTGGCGGGCAGACACCCAGTCCGACGTTGCCGACAAAGCCCAGAGGGCGGATGTAAGCAGAATCAAGCTTGTTGGCTCGCAGGGTTTCGCGGCAAGCCTCCATCAGCTCATCGACATTGTAAGGAATCGGGAAGCGGTAGATTTTTGCTGAGTCTTTGAGACGCTGCATGTGTTCACGATGACGGAAAACCACCGGGCCATTGGGGGTGTTGTAACAGCGAATGCCTTCGAAAACCGATGTGCCATAGTGCATGGCGTGGGTCAGGACGTGAACCTTGGCTTCATGCCACTTGACCAGCTCTCCATTGAACCAAATAAATTCTGCAGTGTTTGCCATTGTTATTCTTCCTTAAATACTACGCACGTAACTGTTGCTGGTTGGCTACCAGCTTGATGTTAGTTACGTCCCAAAGCTTGTCCAGTTGGTGATAAAGGTTGGTGATAGGCCGATCGCTTTCAACCGTCACCTCAATGGTAATGCCTGATGTTTCCTCTGTGTTTGCCATAACACACTGTTTTACCACGAAACCACGGTGGCGTGTTACGCGAAGTACCCGCTCCAACAGCTCGGGTTGGGGTTTGGCTTCAATAGCTAAAGTATGGGTATTCATACGTTATCCTCCAGCATTTCATGGTTGGCTGCACCGGGGGGAACCAGCGGCCATACGTTTTCTTCTTCGGAGATGGCGACGTGCAACAGGAAAGCTGTCTCTGCTGAAAGCAGCTCAGCGAGTGCTCCATCAATCTCTGATTTAGTGGTGATTGTCCGGGCGGGGATGTCGAACGCCTTTGCCAGGGTAACGAAATCCGGGTTGTCATCCAGGATGGTTTCGCTGAAACGGCCGCTGAAAAACAGTGACTGCCACTGGCGAACCATGCCGAGACGCTGGTTGTCGAGCAGGACTATCTTGACCGGGATCCCACGGCGTTTGAGGGTACCGAGCTCCTGAATGTTCATCATGAATGAGCCGTCACCGGTTACCAGGATCACGTCGTCATCCGGGCGGGCGACTTTAGCGCCCAGGGCTGCCGGCAGACCAAAGCCCATGGTGCCGAGCCCGGCTGAGGTCAGCAGGTTTTCCGGCTGGCGCGGCATCATATGTTGGGCGACCCACATTTGGTGCTGGCCGACATCCGTTGCCACCACAGTTGAGCCTTTCATCTTCTCAGAGAGTTGTTTTAGCAACGCCGGGGCAAAAATCGCCTCACCGGGGTGGTCGTAACGCCAGCCAAACAAGGACTTGAGGTCAGCGACCTTGTGCTGCCAGTCACTGATATCGGCCGGGGAGGTAAGCAGGGGCATGATGTCATTGATATCCCCCCGGACCGGGGCATTGGCATGGCGAAGTTTGCTAAATTCAGCCGCATCGATGTCAATGTGGACGACACTGGCGTTGGGGGCAAAGGTATCGAGTTTTCCGGTTACCCGGTCATCGAAACGGGCGCCGATGGCGATAAGGAGGTCGCACTCCTGAACGACCAGGTTTGCCGCCTTGGTGCCGTGCATTCCGAGCATGCCAAGGTAATAAGGGAAATCATCGGTAAAGGTTCCCAGACCTTTCAGGGTGCTGGTGGCAGGAATACCGGTTGTACGGGCAAAATCGCGCACCGCTTCAGTGGCTTTGGCCATCTGCACGCCACCGCCGATGTAGAGGACCGGGCGCTTGCTCTTTGCCAGCAGATCATTGGCTTTTTCGACCTGGCCGTGATCCAGAGAATGGGTGGAGGGAGATGGGCTGACAGCCGTTAACGGCATTCCCATTTCACTGAGCTGAATATCTTTGGCGATGTCCACCAGTACCGGTCCGGGGCGGCCTTCTGAGGCAACCTGGAAAGCTTCATTAAGGGTTGCTGCCAGATCTTCTTTCCGGGTCACCAGGTAGCTGTGTTTGGTACATGACAGGGACATGCCAAGTACATCGACCTCCTGGAAGGCGTCTGTGCCGATTAGCGGGGAGGCGACCTGCCCGGTGATCGCAACCAGGGGAACCGAGTCCAGCATGGCATCCGCAAGCCCAGTGATAAGGTTGGTGGCTCCGGGGCCTGATGTTGCCATGCACACACCGACCCCGCCGGTTGAACGGGCATACCCAATGGCTGCCATGGCGGCTCCTTGCTCGTGGCGGCAGAGTATGTGTTCGACCCCGCCGTCATACAGGGCATCATAGATTGGCATAATGGCTCCGCGGGGTAGCCGAAAACGGTTTTGATGCCTTGCTCTTTCAGTAGGCTGACAACCAGTTGTGCTCCTGTCATGGCTGTCTCCTGATTGTGTCCTGTTTGCCTTCCGGCGTGTCGGGATTCCCTGTCTCCATGTCCCTTTTTCCTTGCTCTTTCCTGTTGGCTTCCTGGGTATGAAAAAGCCCCCGGACCTTTCGGTGCGGGGGCTTAGCATGCGATGTTGTGTGTTATTTTTCGCCTGCCTGCGCCCCTCGCGGAATAATCACCACGATAATGCGAATAATTAGGACCAGTGCTTTGGCGAATATTGTCATTTGTCTGTGTCGTGTTTGCTTATTTGTTAGTCGCCTTTAGTGGTAACACAGACATGGCTCGCATGACAAGTAAAAACACGCCCGGATCTTGGAAAAAATGCACAGTTTTCGATTATCTATACAACAAATTGATGAATTTTCATTGAGTTGGTTATCAAAAGCGGGTGTCAGGGATGAATTTAGCAATTGTACACAGCCGGGCCAGTGTGGGCGTGGATGCGCCGGAGGTGACGGTCGAAGTTCACATCAGTAATGGGTTGCCCGGGTTCAACCTGGTGGGGTTGGCGGAAACCACGGTGAAGGAGTCCAGGGACCGAGTGAGGAGCGCGATCGTCAATGGTGGCTTTGAGTTCCCGTCGCGTCGGATAACCGTCAACCTTGCACCCGCGGATTTACCCAAAGAAGGCGGCCGCTTTGACCTGCCGATTGCTTTGGGGATTTTGGCTGCTTCCGGACAAATTCCGGAGGAGAAGCTGAAAAACCATGAATTTCTCGGCGAGCTGGCGCTGTCCGGCCAGCTTCGTGGAGTTAAGGGGGCACTTCCGGCTGCACTGGCAGCGAGCGGGAGGAGCGCTGTCTGGTGGTGCCTGTCGACAATGCTAATCAGGCGGCGCTGGTTGGCAGGGATTTGCATAAATCTGCGCCTGACCTGACCGGCGTTTGCCGTTACCTGTGCGGTCAGCTTGCCCTTGGGTTGGATGAAACCGACCCGGAGCCGGAAGCCCGGCCTTCAAAGCGCTGTATGCGGGATATTATCGGTCAGCAACAGGGAAAGCGTGCCCTGGAAATCGCGGCAGCCGGTGGACACAATCTGTTATTCCTTGGCCCTCCAGGTACAGGGAAAACCATGCTGGCCTCCAGGATGTGTGACCTGCTGCCGGACATGAACAATGACGAGGCACTGGAAACGGCGGCGGTAACTTCCCTTACCCAGCAACCGCTCCATGAAGGAAACTGGCGTAAGAGGCCGTTTCGGGCTCCGCATCACTCAAGCTCAATGGCGGCGCTGGTGGGCGGCGGCAGTAACCCAAGGCCGGGGGAGATTTCCCTGGCGCACAACGGGGTGTTGTTCTTGGATGAGATGCCGGAGTTTGAGAGGAAAGTGCTGGATGCCATGCGAGAACCGCTGGAGTCCGGCGAAATTATTATCTCCCGTGCCGCGAGCAAAACCCAGTTCCCGGCGAGGTTTCAGTTGGTTGGCGCCCTGAACCCCAGCCCGACCGGTTACTATGAGGCAATCAGGCCAGGGTGTCACCCCAGGTGATTCTTCGCTATTTAAGCCGCCTCTCCGGACCGCTTCTTGACCGTTTTGACCTTTCCATCGAAATCCCGGCGTTGCCACAGGGCACGCTTGCCAAAGGCGGGGAGCGGGGAGAGAGTACCGATGAAGTCAGGGCGAGGGTCCACACAGCAAGGGAGCGTATGTTGGCGAGGAGCGGGAAAATTAACGCCCTGCTTGCCGGGCGGGAAATAGAACGTTACTGCCGCTTGCCAGGGAGGATGCGGAATTTCTGGAAACGGCACTTCACCGCCTGGGGCTGTCAATCCGGGCTTACCACCGCATCATCAAGGTATCGCGTACCCTGGCAGATCTTAACGGGGAGCCGGACATTACCCGGCGGCACCTCGCAGAAGCCCTTGGCTACCGGGCTATGGACCGGCTGATGAAGCAGCTCACAGCGCAGGCAAGCTGAGGTGGCATTAACCGGAGGCATTGCCGAATAAATCCGCAATGAATGGTGTTTTTTATTTCATCACAGTATTATTTCTGCCTGTCACATTACATTCACGTAATGGTAAGACTGATTTGTTTTTACGTTCAGGGTGGAAAGGTGCTGGCGTTACCGGTTAATTTAATAGCGATTTTTTTAAGCACTTCAGTGGGTTCTCTGCTGGTACTTTTGGTGGCTTTGTTGAAGGTCCTGCTGCCGGTAAAGGCTGGCAACCGCTGTTTACCCGCATGGCGGACCGTGTAATGTGGGGATGGGCGACCACCAACCAGAAAGCCCTTGAGCTGACCAACCCCGGGCTCCGTTGGGAAATTGAGGGCGGGCAAGACCTTAACCACAACAGCTGGTATCTGGTGATTTGTAATCACCTGAGCTGGGCCGATATCGTGGTTCTAGCCAGTGTGCTCAGAAACAGAGCGCCGATGCCAAAGTTCTTCCTAAAGCAGGAACTGCTCTACGTACCGTTTCTCGGTATCGCGTGCTGGGCATTGGATATGCCCTTTATGAAGCGGTACTCCCGCTCATACTTGCTCAAGAATCCGGAAAAGCGTGGCGAAGACCTGAAAACCACCCGCCGTTCCTGTGAGAAGTTCCGACATAACCCGACCACGGTGGTGAACTACGTGGAGAACCCGCTTCACGGCAGACAAACACCACAAAACCAAATCCCCCTACCAGCACCTGTTGCCGCCAAAATCCGGCGGAATTGCCTATACCTTGGATGTAATGGGGGAGCAATTTGACCGTATCGTCGATGTCACCATTGCTTATCCGGAAAACACAGGAACACCGTTCAAGGATATGCTGACCGGTAAGATGGGACGAGTTGTGGTGAGTATCCGGACCCTGCCGGTAGATGAGCAGGTGCGGGGGGATTACTTTAACGACAAGCAGTACAAGCGCCGTTTCCAACGCTGGCTCAATGATGTGTGGGCAACAAAGGACAGCTTGCTGGCTGATTTATTCAACCGGGTTTAACCGGTATCGGGATAAGAAAAAAGCACCTCGCGGTGCTTTTTTCATGCCTGTTTACTTCTGGGTAAGCAGGTAATTTACCAGCGCAAAATAGTCTTCTGCAGTTTTGATGGTTTTCGGAGTGACATAGTATTTGCCGTTAACGATAACCGCAGGCACACCCTGAAGGCCGGCATCGCTGAATGCTTTGTCAAAACGGCTGGCCATGGACTTGGCGGCAAAGCTGTTAAAGGTGCCGTCAAACTCTTCGGCGCTTACACCCTCATCAATAAACATCTGGCGGATATCTGCTTCGCTGCGCGGGGCGTTGTTCTGGACGTGGATACGGTTAAACAGAACCGGAGACATCTTGTCCTGGACACCAAGCAGTACCATGGTGGCGTAAGCTCGGCTGACTGCCGGGCCCATCTTGCCGCCCATAAAGGAGACATGTTTTTTCTCGAAAGTCGCGTTTTCAGGCAACTGCTTTTTCAAAGCCTGGAAAAACGGGTCCTGCTGGTAGCAATGGGGACAGAAAAATGAGAAGAACTCAGTTACTGTCGGTTTCTCAGTTGCTGGAAGGTTGAGAACCTGATAGTCCTCACCGGCATTAAAACGCGCTGCCTGCGCGGAAAAAGCCAGCAACAGGCACTGGCAGCCACCATCAATTTCTTCAGCATTATTTGTATTCTCCCTTGTTCTCTCTGTATTGGGCTGACGTTTACCACTGCGGCATCAGCTGGAGTGGCGGTTCTTCCAGCGCAGCAATTTGCTCTTTGAACGCCAGAACCTGATTTTCCCAGTATTTTGCATCGGCAAACCACGGGAATGCACGTGGAAATGCCGGATCCTGCCAGCGTTTAGCCAGCCAAGCCATGTAGTGCACCATTCTAAGACCGCGCAACGGCTCAATAAGTTGCAGCTGACTTGCGTCGAAGTTCGCAAATTCCCCGTAAGCTTCCAATATTGTGTCGAGTTGGGCAAGTTTATCTGCGCGATCCCCGCTTAGCATCATCCATAAATCCTGGACAGCCGGACCGTTACGGGCGTCGTCCAAATCGACGAACAGCGGCCCGTCCCGCCACAAAATATTTCCCGGGTGTACATCGCCATGAAGGCGGATAGCACTGAGATTTTGAGGCCAAAGGCTTCCAGACGGGCAATAAGCCGGTCCAGGTCGGGAAAGAATGCCGCTTCCAGGTGCGCCGGAATCATATTGCTCTGGCGAAGCACCTCACGTGCTGATAAAGGTATTCCTCAAGGCCCATGGTCGGCCGGTGAAGAAATGATGATTTGCTGCCGACCTGGTGGATGCGGCCAAGGTAGCGCCCAACCCATTCAAGCTGGTCCCAGTTGTCCACTTCAAACTGTCGCCCGCCCAGGCTTGGGAACAGGGCAAACCGATAAACCTGATGGTGATGAAGGGTTTGGCTGTCATATTCCACGGGCACTGCCACTGGGATATCGGCCTGTTCCAGCTCGGCCGCGAAACCATGTTCCTCCTGGATCTGGGCATCAGACCAGCGCTCCGGGCGGTAAAACTTCACGACAAACCGCTGTTTGTCTTCGTTGACGAACTGGTAAACCCGGTTTTCATAACTGTTCAGCGCCAGCAGGCCGGACTCCGGGTAAATACCGATGCCAGCCAGGGCATCCAGCATCAGATCCGGGGTCAGGGTCTCAAAGGAAAAAGCGTGATCGGTTTGGTTCACAGGGACAGGCTCCAAAGATAGCTATTGGAAACTATCTTACTTGAAAGGGCTCCGAAGAGCCCTTTCTTTGCCAACCGATGGGAATCAGCGGCCTTGCTGGCCGATAAACCGGCTTTCGGTGTGGATGCTCTCCACCCCTTCCTCGGTTTCCCGTGTCAGGGTGAAAGTGATATCGGCGATAGACTGCGGCAGCACATAAGGATCCACCCAAGGCTGACCGGCAGGTTGAACACCTCACCGGCTTCAACGGTGACTTTTTTCTGTCCGTACCACTGGATATCCTCCAGCCCCTGGGCTGACAGGGTGTATTCCTGACGCTGCTGGGTTTTGTTGAGGATTTTCAGGGTGTAGGTGTTCTCCACCAGCCTTCGTTATTCATTCTGAACAGCTGGTTCCGATCACGGAGCACATCAAGCCCCATTGGCTGTACGTTGCTGAGCAGGGTAAAGAACACGCCAACCATCACGGCCATGACGATGCCGTAGCCAATCAGTTTGGGGCGGACGATATCTGTTTGGTGGCCTTCCAGTTTATGTTCGGTGGTGTAGCTGATAAGGCCTTTTTCGTAACCCATGCGATCCATGGTCTGGTCGCAGGCATCGACACAAGCGCCGCAGTTGATGCACTCGTACTGCAAGCCATCCCGGATATCGATACCGGAAGGACACACTTCGACGCAAAGTTTGCAGTCTATGCAATCGCCAAGGCCAAGTGTTTTCGGATCTTTCTTGCGAGGACGAGGGCCGCGGGACTCACCGCGGTCGGTGTCGTAGCCGACAATGAAGGTGTCTTTATCGAACATCGCGGACTGGAAACGGGCGTATGGACACATATGGATACAGACGATGGATCGCATCCATCCCGCATTGGCATAGGTACAGATGGTAAAGAAAAATACCCAGAACCCCTGCCAGAAACTGACCTGGAAAGTAAAAAACTCAACAACCAGATCCCTGACTGGTACGAAGTAGCCAACAAAGGTAATGGCGGTCACCAGCCCGACGGCAATCCAGGCGATGTGTTTCAGGGTTTTTCGCAGTATCAGGTTAGGCGTGAGCTTCAGCTGGTCCTGTTTTCTTCGTTTATTTGCTGCGCCTTCCAGCTTCTCTTCAAACCAGATGTAGATAAAGGTCCAAACGGTTTGCGGGCAGAAGTACCCGCACCAGACTCGGCCAAGGAAGGTCGTGATAAAGAAAAGGCCGAAAGCGGCAATCATAAACAGGGTAGCGAGAAGAGTCAGATCCTGTGGCCAGAGCGTAGTGCCAAAAAAATTGAACCGTTGGCTGCCAATATCCAACAGGATTGCCTGCCGGTCACCGTAGGAAATCCAGGGAGTGAGGATAAAAACAGCATAAACACCCAGCCCATATAGCGTCGCATCCGTTGGTAAAACCCTTTAACGGCGCGCACATAGATACGGTTGCTGGGGTTAAAGCGGTCAGCGCTTCCTTTGTGGGTTTTGGGGTTGAACTGCTGGACGGGAACTTCTTTGACGTCAATCTTATCCTTGCTCATGACATGCTTTCCTTGGGCTTGGGTATCCGGTCAGATTCGTTGCCTGACTCTTCTATTCAGATAAGTGAATCCGGCGATTATAGATCAACCAAGGTGCTGATTATCCTAACGAGGTCATAGTTTGAGCAATGGCTAATAAAAATTGTGTGGTTTGTTAATAGAATTCAGGCGGGAAATAAAAAACACGCGGCAGAAAAGCCGCGTGTTTTGTGTCTTTGGAATCAGTCGATAATGCCACGAGCGCGAAGAATGGCAGTTTTAAAGTCCTCTTCGCAATCTTTCGCCAGTCCCGGGATCATCGCGTCTTTGTCGCTGTTTCGCATTTTGAGGTGGTAGATCAGTACGTCGTCAGTCAGATCTTCCAGACGACCTTCAAACCCGGCCTCATCTGCCAGCTTACGCAGCATTTCCATCAGGTTCAGCTCTGGCTCCTTTTTCCATTCAGGGTGGAGCAATTCAATGACTTCATTTACGCGATGACACTTCATGGTGACTTTCCTGTTTTCAGTTGGGATGGCTTTCCAGCCATGGCCTGATTTTTATGATTAATGAAGTGATGTTAGCAGATAGCTTATGCACTGATAAGCAATCAAAGCGTGATGCTGTTTCTCGTTACGCGGCTTGCTTGGGTGCCGGGCGGAATGAGGCAATTATTTCTGCTTCATTCTGTTTGCGGTTTGCGTAGTTAAAGCGCGGGGCAAAAGAGGTGCTGCGTAAACGGGAAGGGCTGCGGACATGGCGCATTGGCTGAACAGTAACAGGACGCATGGTGATTCTCTCAACAGGGCGCGTCCATGGCCAAAACAAAATGAAACCAGTAAATACGGGGCTCAGTGAATAAAAACTCATAGCGACCCGGTGCGGTAGGTGGCGAGAATATCACCAATTTTAGATGTCGTCGAGGTGAGATTTATTAGTAAATGGTGAATGAAAAGTGAACAGCGACACAGACTGGCAGTTATTGTCTGTTATCTGTATGGGTTTATGGTGTAATGCGTTTAAATAATCAGGACAAGCGGCTAATAAGCCATGGTTGCGTTTTACGCTGATTGGGTTTAGAAAGCGCGGAAGAAGTATAAGGAAGGAGACTTGATATGTTGCAGGGCCAATCCCCGTATGTGAATCGCAACTTATCTTACAAAATTGCAGAGACCATAGCGCGCAGTATTCTTAACGGTGAGGTGGAAGCGGGAGGTATTCTTCCGGGCGAAGTCGAACTGGGTGAAATACACAATGCCAGCCGGACTGCTGTAAGAGAGGCGATTAAAATGCTGGCAGCCAAAGGGTTGGTGTTACCACGCCCCCGAATTGGCACCCGGGTTTTACCAAAGCGAAACTGGAATTACCTGGATCAGGATTTGCTCTCCTGGATAAGCTTTGAAGACAATGAAGAGCTGATTAAAGAGTACCAACATGTGCGCCTGGCCCTTGAGCCGGAAGCAGCAGCCAGTGCGGCGCTTAATGCGACGGAAGAAGACAAGGCTGAGCTTCGTGACTTGATGGCAGAGATGCATGCCCTGGGTGAAGACTTCAACCAGCTTCGCTGGGTTGAAATTGATACCCGGTTCCACCAACTCATTTACTTTGCCTCCGGCAACCACTTCCTCAGCCCGTTCGGTAACCTTTTCCGGGCAGTCTTTGAAAAGTACTTTTTGATTATCACCCGCGATCGGGTGCTGAAACTGGATGTGCACCAGCGCATTGTGGAAGGCATCATTAGCGGTGATTCTGAAAAGGCTCGGAAAGCGGTGATTGACCTGCTTACCTGAGCCTTTGAAACATGGCTTACCAATGGGTGGCTGCCTCTTTTAGGAGAGAGGCATCACCCGGTTTCTTCCCAGTTTCTTCGCTTCATAAAGCTGTTTGTCAGCACGGTCAATCAGGCTATCTACCGGCTCCCCGGGGTTAAATTCAGCCACGCCAATCGACAATGTCATTTTATCGACCGTGGTTCCCTTACGCCTGTCGCGGATTGAAAGCTTGGAAACTGCTGAGCGGATGGAGTCTGCAATGCGGCACGCCGTACCCAGCTTTTTGCCCGGTATCAGAATGGCGAACTCTTCCCCGCCATAGCGAAATGCCATCATGCCGTCCCGGCAACTCGATTCCAGACGCTGGGCGACCATCTTCAGTACCTGGTCACCGAGCCAGTGGCCGTAATTGTCATTGAATGACTTAAAGTGATCCAGGTCGGCCATGCAAAGGCAAAACCCGTTTTTGATATCGTGGTGGGCTGCGAAGTTTGCCAGCTCTGTATCAAAGGCACGCCGGTTGAGAATGCCGGTCAGGCCGTCGTGCAGGGCATCTTGCTGGGAGCTGTTGAGCTCTTCACGCAGGCGGGTGATTTCTTCCTGGGCATCCTTTAGCTGAGATTTGAAATGCAAAGTGGATGAACGGATACCCCGGGATTCTTTCACCATGTTCTTTACCAGCGCCATGGTTTCTTCAATCGACAGGCCCTCTTCTTCTACCCGGGCCAGCTGGGTGAAGGTTTCTTCCAGTGTTTCCTGGAAATTGGACGTGTCCTTGATGGTGTCTGTCATTGTGCTGCCCATCTCCTGGGCAAGGGCCTGGAAACTCCGGCGGAGCTGGCTGAAATCTCTCTCATGATGGTCGGCCAGGTGGTCTCGGTACAGGGTTTCACAATGGTTCGGACCACATGTGCCATGCTCTTTCAGGGTTTTGTCCATTTGAGCATTGAGCTCAGGGAGGTTGTCAGACACATAGGTGTACCACAGCGCGTAGTTGGTGGGCGTGGTGGGAACCTTATGTTTGATCATCAGCGGAACCGCTTTTTTCAGATTCCGAGTTGATTCAACAAAACTGTCCTTTTTCATTCGGTCTTATCCAACAAGATATCAGTCACCTTAGACTGAGCGGGGTTTTCTTTTTAGTGTAGATGAATGACTATGGTTTACAGTCAGTTCATCAACTTATGTTTTGAGTAGTTTTCTATAAGGTGAGGGGGTATTGCAAGCCTTCGCCGTATGGAGAACAAAGAGACAACCGTAAAATAGGTAGGGATATGTCACTATTAAGACAGACTCTGGCGAGATTTGGTGTGGGTGGGGCAAAGGTTGACGCGGTCCTGGATTCTGACAACCTGGCCCCCGGTGAGCCGGTTGATGTGTCCATCGAAGTGACCGGCGGTAGTGTCGAGCAGCAGGTCGACAACATCCACATTGCGCTGTGTTGCCAGTATATGGCCCATGTCCGGGTGCGTGACAGCGGTGAGCAGGGAGACAAATACCGCTGGGAAAAGCAAACCTACAAACTGACCTCCTGGACGCTTCAGGAAGCATTTTCCATCAAACCCAGCGAGCAGCGCCGATTCAGTGTGGTGCTGGTTCTTCCTTTCAACACACCGGTGACTGTCGGCAAAGCCAAAGTCTGGCTCGATACCCAGCTGGATGTATCCCTGGCGGTAGACCCTTCTGATCGCGATGTTTTGACGGTAAAACCGGACCCGCTTCTGGAGCAGGTGTTTGTTGCTGTTGAGAACATGGGGCTTCGCCTGCAACGGGCTAAATGCGAAGAGGTGAAAGGGTTCGGTCTGCCTTTTGCGCAGGAGTTTGAGTTCGAACCGGTTTCCGGGCGTTACGTCGGGAAATGGAAAGAGCTGGAACTGGTTGCCTGGCGGGAGGATGACGGCCTGAAATTGTGGTTCGAGATTGATCGAAAGCTGAACGGTGTCGGTGGGATGTTGATGGGAATGCTGGGAGCCGGGGAGCTCAAGCGGGAGCTGTATATCGCATCTGGCACACCGGACGAGGCTATCCGGAATCAGGTGCAGGTCTTCCTTGACCAAAGCACCGATGCGTAATCTTTACTGTTAATCAGTCCTTCCAGAACGCCGGGAAGAACAGAACTAGCACGGTGAGGATCTCCAGGCGACCCATCATCATGCCAATGCTGAGCAGCCACTTGGCAAGGTCTGGCAGGGTGGAAAAATTGCCCGTCGGGCCAACGATGGTGCCCATGCCCGGGCCCACGTTGGCAACGGCGGTCATTGATGCAGTCAGGCTGGTAACCGGGTCGAGCCCGGTCATCGCCAGCGCCATGGCAACAAACAGTATGGTAAACATAAAGGTAATGCCAAAGGCGACCACAGAGCGGACGATATCTTCGTTAACCGGGCGTCCGTTGTAGCGCTGCACAAACACCCCGTTGGGGTGAATCAGTTGCATAATCTGCTTTTTCAAAAGGGCAAAGGCAATCTGGAAGCGGAAGATTTTTATCCCGCCAGCCGTAGAGCCCGAGCACCCGCCAATCACCAGCACAAAGGCAAACAGTACCGATGGGAAAGGCCCCCAGGCGGTAAAGTCATCCAGGCCAAACCCGGTAGTAGTAGCGACCGATACAATGTTGAACATGGATACCCGGATGGCATCGAGCCAGTAGTAATCCCGGGTGACAGTCAGCCAGGCGGCGACCGCCAGACTGGAAATCACCACAAACATTGCAAAGCCACGCACCTGCGCATCCTGCAAAATCATCTTCAGGTTGTGCTTTTTCATTCCCTGCATCAGCAAAAGGAACGGCAGGCCGCCGGCAAACATAAAGATGGTGGCTACCCAGTGCGCACCTTTGGAAAAGCCGTTCATTGAGCTGTCAGTAGTGGAATAACCCCCGGTGGACAGGGTTGTAAAGGCATGGTTTATGGCTTCAAAGGTGTTCATGCCTGTCAGCTCAAAGCCGATGATGCAAAGCGCAGTCAGAAAGACATATACCTTCATGATGCTGGCGGCGACCTGCTTGGTGCGCGGTGCACTTTTGTCCGACCAATCTGAGGACTCGGTCTGGAAAAGGCGCATACCGCCGACGTTCAAAAACGGCAGGATAGCAACCGCCATCACAATAAAGCCTACCCCGCCCAGCCACTGCAGCAAGGAACGCCAGAGCAGTATTGATGGTGCCATGTTATCGAGCCCGCTCAGCACCGTGGAGCCCGTGGTGGTGAGCCCGGACATGGTTTCGAAATAGGCATCGGTAAAGCTGATGTGGTTGATGAACACAAACGGCAATGCGGCAAAGGCACTGGCGATGGTCCAGACAAATGTCGTAATGATAAACATATCCCGCACACTGAGGCGGAACTCCGGTGTGCGCCCGGCTGTCAGGCACAGAACGGCGACTGCATGGGTAATTAATACCGCAGTACCAAACTCAAGAAAGCCGTCAGTGCCGCTGAAGAAGGCGACCAGGGTCGGGACGTACATAAACAGGGCCAGCTTGGACAGCACCAGCCTATTACGAAGAGAACAGGTTTTATATTAAACATGGTTACAGGAAGAACGGACTCGGTTGGAACAGACGTTCAACGTCAGGGATGTACTTCTTGTCGACCAGGAACATGACCACATGGTCATCCTGTTCGATAACAGTCCTGTCGTGGGCAATCAGTACTTCGTCGCCACGGACGATTGCACCGATGGTGGTACCCGGCGGCAATTTGATATCGCCGATAGGGCGACCAACAACCTTGGATGTGTTAGCGTCCCCGTGGGCAATAGCTTCAATCGCCTCTGCCGCACCGCGGCGCAGGGAGGATACGTTAACGATATCCGCCTTACGGACGTGGGTAAGCAGCGCAGAAATTGTCGCTTGCTGCGGGGAGATCGCAATGTCGATAGTCCCGCCTTGTACCAGGTCCACATAGGCACCACGCTGGATAAGTACCATGACCTTCTTGGCACCCATACGTTTTGCCAGCATGGCTGACATAATGTTGGACTCATCTTCGTTGGTCACCGCAATAAATACGTCGATCTGGTCGATGTGCTCTTCACTGAGCAATTCCTGGTCCGAGGCATCACCGCAGAATACGATGGTGTTCTCCAGCATCTCGGAAAGCTGTTCGGCGCGGGACTGGTTGCGTTCAATCAGCTTGACGCTGTAGTGCTTTTCAAGTGCACGGGCAAGGCCGCTGCCGATGTTACCACCGCCGACAATCATGATGCGTTTGTACGGGCGCTCGAGCTTTTGCAGCTCACTCATCACCGAACGGATATGGTTGCTGGCAGCGACGAAGAACACCTCATCGTCCGCTTCAATAATGGTGGTTCCTTGCGGGCGGATAGGGCGTCCCTGTCGGAAAATAGCCGCCACGCGGGTGTCAATGTGCGGCATGTGCTCACGGAGGGCCGACAGCGCATTACCGACCAGCGGGCCGCCATAATAGCTTTTACCGCAACCAAACCCACTTTGTTATCGGCAAAGCCTACTACCTGCAGGGCACCCGGGTATTCGATCAGCCGGAGGATATATTGGATAACCAGTTCTTCCGGGGCAATCAGGTGGTCAACCGGACAAGCGTCGGTCTGGAACAGTGAATCTTTGTTGGCCAGGTATTCAGGGGAGCGGATGCGGGCAACACGGTTTGGGGTATTGAAAAGTGTGAATGCAACCTGGCAGGCAATCATGTTGGTTTCATCTGAATTGGTAACAGAGACCAGCATGTCGGCGTCCTGGGCGCGGCTTCCTGAAGTGTGGCCGGGTGGCTGGCATAGCCACAGACAACCCGGAGGTCGTATTTATCCTGAAGTTCCCTTAATCGCTCCGGGTCGCGGTCGACAATGGTGATGTCATTGTTTTCACCAACCAGGTTCTCGGCGAGTGTTCCGCCAACCTGGCCTGCGCCCAAAATGATAATTTTCATAGTTTAGCCTGCGTTATTCTTGGTTTTTAGATACCGCGTTACACAGAATTTGGCCTGCCGGGGAGCGGCAGGCCAGTGGTTTATTTATGCCTGCTTCTTATACAGTACGGCGTAGTAGAAACCATCCATATCCAGTTCGCCCGGCATAATCTGTCGGCCGGGCTTGTCCGTTTCACCCAGTCTGAGTTCAGCATCCGGCGTGCGTGCCAGGAAAGCTTTCATCTGCTCAGCATTTTCCTGTTGGGTAACTGAGCAGGTAGCGTAAACCAGGGTACCGCCGGTTTTCAGTTGTTGCCACATGGCATCAAGGATCTCAGATTGCAGCGCGGCAAGGGCTGCTATGTCCTCGGCGCGGCGCAGCCATTTGATGTCCGGGTGGCGGCGGATAACCCCGGTTGCTGAACAGGGTGCATCGAGCAGAATACGATCAAACTGGCCACCCTTCCACCATTTAGCAGGCTCACGCGCGTCACCGCATACAACTTGTGCCTCCAGTTTCAGGCGTTTGAGGTTGTCGTATACCCGGCTCAGGCGCTGCTCATCGGCATCAATGGCGACCACTTCTGCGATTGGCTGACGCTCGAGGATATGGGCTGTTTTACCCCCCGGGGCGGCGCAACAATCAAGGATGAGTTCATTTTCCTGCGGGTCGAGGTACTCCACGCTGAGCTGCGCTGCAGCATCCTGGACCGATACCCAACCGTCAGCAAAGCCTGGCAACATGTTTACATCACAAGGCTTGGACAGTTTGAGGGCATCGGTGGCCTGAGGGTGGATTTCTGCCTCAATACCGGCTTCTTCCAGCAGTTCCAGGTAGTTGTCACGGCTGTGGTGACGGCGGTTTACCCGAAGCCACATCGGTGCGCGACTGTTGTTGCTTCCACGCCAGCTTCCCAGTTTTCACCAAAGCTCTCTTTGAGCAATTTGAGCAGCCAGCCGGGTGGCCGTACTTGCCCGCATCGTGGCTTACAGCTTCTGCATCCAGTGTTTCCTGGTTGCGCTGGTAGTTACGCAGTACCGCGTTAATCAGCGCGAAGCTGGGGTTTGCGAAGCTCCTTGGTGGCATTTACCGTTTCACCTACGGCGGCATGGGCTGGGATTCGCATGTAGCCCAGTTGGTACAGGCCGACCAGTATCAGGTGGTGGAATACCCGCTGCTTGCCGGTTAAAGGCTTTTCCATCAAGGCACGGGCAATGCTTTCCAGGCGGGGAAGCCAGCGCAGGATGCCGTAGCAGATTTCCTGCAACAGGGCCTGGTCGCGCGGTGCTACCTGTTTTTGTGCAGCAGGCAAAGCCTGGGAAAGGGACTGGCCTTTGTCGACAACCTGGTAAATCACCTGGGCGGCAGCAGCTCTTACGTTCATGGTAAAACCCTTGTAAATCAGAAAGCCAGCCGGAGGGGGCTGGCTGGAGAGGCCGGGGGGCCCGGCCGGTTAGATGTTGAGGCTATCAGGCCAGCGTCTGGCCCGGCTCAAACCACTCGCGACGCGAGTTCAGCAGTTCATGTGCCTGCATGGCTTTTTTGCCCGGTGGCTGCAGGCTGGTCATTACCAGTGTGCCGTTGCCGGTAGCCACTTCAATGCCTTTTTTGTCAGCAGAAATAATGGTGCCTGGGGCTTTGTCGGTGGCGTCAGTTTTCACTGAGGCTTTCCACACCTTAACGTTCTGCTCGCTGACTTCGAAATAGCTCATTGGCCATGGGTTGAAGGCGCGGATGCAACGCTCGATGGCGGCAGCGTCCATGGTCCAGTCAATACGGGCTTCTTCTTTGCTGAGCTTCTTGGCGTAGGTCGCCAGCTCATCATCCTGCTTGGTGGCAGTTGCGGAGCCGTCAGCGATGGTTGCCAGGGTATCGACAAGGGCCTGTGGGCCTAGGTCTGCCAAACGCTCATAAAGAGTCGCACTGGTTTCGTCTTCGGTAATTTCCAGCGTAGCAATGCTGAGCATGTCGCCGGTATCCAGCCCTTCGTCCATCTGCATGATGGTCACGCCGGTTTCTGCATCACCGGCCCAGATTGAACGCTGAATAGGAGCCGCACCGCGCCATTTTGGCAGGATAGAGCCGTGTACATTGATACAACCCAGTCGAGGGGCGTCCAGTACGGCTTTTGGCAGCAGCAGGCCGTAGGCAACCACGACCATCAGGTCCGCGTTCAACGCTGCCAGCTCAAGCTGAGCGCTTTCATCACGTAAGGTTGCAGGCTGGTAAACCGGGATATTGTTTTCCAGTGCCAGCTCTTTTACCGGGCTGGCAGTCAGTTTTTTACCGCGGCCCGCCGGACGGTCAGGCTGGGTATAAACAGCAATGATTTCATGCTCTGAAGACAACAACGCCGCCAAATGGCGGGCGGCGAAGTCAGGCGTCCCGGCAAAAATCAGTCTAAGTGGTTTGCTCAAGGGAACCTCGGGAATCAGTCAGTGTATTTCGCGTCCTGACGCTTCATTTTTTCCAGTTTCTGTTTGATGCGCTGGCGCTTCAGTGGCGACAGGTAATCAACGAACAGCTTGCCGGCCAGGTGGTCAAGCTCGTGCTGGATACAGATAGCCAGCAGATCGTCCGCTTCAAGGGTGAATTCTTTTCCTTCGCGGTCGAGCGCTTTGACAGTGACTTCTGCTGCGCGAGACACCAAGCACGGGCGCCAGGAACAGACAGGCAGCCTTCTTCAATGCCGTCTTCACCACGCTTTTCGATGATTTCCGGGTTGATCAGCACCAGTGGCTGGTCGCGGGTTTCCGAGATGTCGATCACCACCAGACGCTTATGGAAATCCACCTGGGTTGCTGCCAGGCCGATACCTTCTTCGTCGTACATTGTCTCCAGCATGTCATCAATCTGTTGCTGGAGTTCTGGGGTAAATTCTTCAATCGGCTGTGCACAGTGCGCAGGCGATCATCCGGGAAAGTTAGTACTGGTAATAGCGCCATAGTTACTCGTAAATGTTGAACTGTGCCGAAACTGGACAAATGTCATCCGGCTAATTCTAGACATTTTAGTACGCAATTGACAGCATCCGTTCAGGTATCTCACAGGGAAGATAAACCATGAGACGTGCGCTGTTGGCCCTTCTGGCCGGCTCTATGTCTTTTTTTGCGTCGGCACAACTGGTTCTCAAAGACGACCATCCCACCCAGTATCAGGTTAAAAAAGGCGATACGCTTTGGGACATTTCCGCCACCTTTTTGCAAAGCCCGTGGCTATGGCCGCGCTTGTGGCAGGCAAATCCGGACATTGATAACCCGCACCTGATTTACCCCGGGGATATCCTGCGCCTTATCTGGGTTGACGGTGAGCCGCGGTTGACCCGCAAGCCGGTGAAAAAACTCTCTCCGAAAGCGAAAGTTGTGGAACTGAAACCAGTCAGCCCAGCGGATGACACCCTGCTCCTGCCTTTCCTCAACCAGGACATTCTGGTCGATAACAAAGAGCTGGCTGAGTTGCCGAGGGTGATAGGAGCATCCAGCGGGCGGATCTACCTTTCATCTTCTGATGATGTTTATGTCAACAAGGTGCTGGACAGCAAAACCGATTGGCGAATCTACCGTCTTGGCCCTCAGTTTACCCGCAGCGATGAAACTGAAGAGGGTGAAGAAAAAACCAGACCGGAGGTCATGACCAGCCTGATACTGGTGGCTGAAGCCAAAGTAAACGGTGAGTCGGATGGAATCAGTTTGCTGCGTCTTACCAGTCAGAAGCGGGAAATTCAGCCCAATGACATCGTGTTGCCGGTGGTCATTCCCGGTACAGCCGGTCGATTTGCGCCGACACCGGCACCAAAGAAAACCGAAGCTTCCATATTGGGCCACCCTTACGGCAGTAAATACATCGGCCTGGATCAGGTGGTGGTGCTGGACAGGGGCCGGATGATGGACTGGTTCCGGGCCATACGCTGCTGCTTTCTGAACCCGGAGCCAAGGTTCGCGATAAAGACGGCGAGTATTCGTATGGTGAAGCAGCGTCGCGCAGTGATGAGGAAACCATCACTCTGCCGGATGTTGAGGTAGGCAGCATGATGGTGATTCGTGCGTATGCCAAGTTCAGCCTGGCTCTGGTGATGGAAGCAACAAGTCCGGTTCATGCCGGAATGGTATTGAAAACCCCAAACAGTGAAAGCAGCTAAATGACGGAAACGCTCTCAGCCTGGCTGATATTGGTTAATACTCCCAGGCTGGGAGGAAACCGGCTTAGCAAACTGCTGAGCCACGGCTCAGCCAATAACCTGGTTGCCCGGTCCCGCGATGAATTGATGGCATTGGGACTTAAAGCGGATCAGGCCGATGCTATTAAACATCCCGACGGTCGGTTACTGGATCGCTGTCTGAGTTGGGCAGCCGTCCCCGGGCAAACCATCCTTACCCTTGATCACCCCGCTTACCCTCATTTATTAAGAGAGATCCCATCGCCTCCGCCGGTGCTTTTTGTCCGGGGAGATATCGAGACGCTTTCGCTCCCGCAAATTGCCATTGTTGGCAGCCGGCATGCGAGCATGGAAGGGATGCGTCATGCAGGGGAATTTGCCGCCGGTTTTGTTGCGGCTGACTACGCGGTGACCAGCGGCCTGGCGCTTGGCATTGATGGCAAAGCCCATGCCGGTGCGCTGGATGCGGGAGGGTGTACCATTGCCGTGTTGGGCTCAGGGCTGGACAGTCTTTATCCTGCACGCCACAAAGGGCTGGCTGTACGTATCGTCGAAAACGGTGCCTTAGTTTCTGAGTTCTGGCCCTGGGCGAAGCCCCGCCGGAGTTTTTCCCTCGCCGTAACCGAATTATCAGCGGGCTCTCGACCGGCGTACTGGTTGTAGAAGCCGCCGAAAAAAGTGGCTCACTAATTACCGCCCGTTACGCTGCAGAGCAAAACCGCGATGTATTTGCATTGCCCGGCCTATTCACTCCCCCGGTTGCCGGGGTACCAATACCCTGATTAAAAACGGTGCGTTTCTGGTGGATTCCCCGGAGGACATCGTTGGTGAGTTGGGGGTAATTACGCAGTGGTCAAGAAATGCGCACTCGGACCTGTTTACAACACAAGATATGGACGAAGAATTGCCATTTCCCCATCTGTTAGCTAACGTAGGAGATAAGGCAACGTGTGTTGATGTACTTGCCGAACGCTGCGACTTACCGGTCCATGAGGTCATGATGCAGTTGACCGACCTTGAACTACTGGGGCTTGTTTCCGCAGTGCCCGGTGGCTATGTCAGAGTGAGGAGGGGCTAGCATGATGGACATTCTTATGTACCTGTTCGAAACCTATATCCACAGTGATGTGGAACTGCAGGTTGATCAGGATGAACTCTCTGATGAATTGCTCAGAGCAGGGTTCCACCAGGAGGATATCCACAAAGCCCTTCGCTGGTTAGAAAAGTTGGCATGGTTGCAGGACACAGAGCAGCAACCTTACCTGTCTGGGCATGCCCTAAACTCTGTTCGAATATACACACCACAGGAAATGGCCCGCCTCGATACTGAAGCGCGCGGTTTTCTGATGTTGCTTGAACAGATGAAGGTGCTGACACCGGAAACCCGTGAAATGGTCATTGACCGGGTGATGGAGCTTGAAACGCCGGAGTTTGAGCTGGAAGACCTTAAATGGGTGGTGCTGATGGTGCTGTTTAACGTACCGGGGCATGAAAGCGCCTACAACCAGATGGAAGAGTTGTTCTACGAAGTCGGCGAAGGCTTTGTACATTGATTCCTGTCATCCGCTGAGGACTTGAGATAAACGGCAGTTCACCTGCCGTTTTTTGTATGTGCTATGAACGGAAAAATTGATAAATCCCTATTCAGCGTCCACGAGCATGCCCTTGACAGTGGCAGGTTATGCGAAAAATGCGGTAGCCCACTGGTGATGAAAAACGGCAAGCATGGCCCGTTTCTTGGGTGCAGCCGTTACCCTGGCTGTGACTACATCCTGGCTTTGCACCAACATGACGGCCATATCGTCAAAGAACTCGGCGTTCCCTGCCCGGAATGCGGACACGAGCTGGTTTTGCGCCAAGGCCGGTATGGTATGTTTATTGGTTGTTCAGATTACCCGAACTGCCAGCATATTGAGCGGCAGGAGCCAGAGGAAGAAACTGAAATTAGCTGTCCGGAGTGCCGCAGTGGTCAACTGGTTGAGCGTAAATCTCGTTATGGCAAAACGTTCTGGGCCTGCAACAGCTACCCCAAATGCCGGTTTGCGGTCAATTTTGAGCCGGTGAGCGGGCACTGTGAAGTTTGTGGTTTTCCGTTGCTGGTGAAAAAGAAACTCGCCAGCGGAACCAAATTACTGTGTGCAGATAAAAGCTGCCAGCAAGAACAAAAAGAAGAGAAGCCGACGTGATGCCAGCTTCTTTTTAAGAGCCTGTAATGCTACCCGGCTAGCTTCCTGGCGCTGGCCGAAACAGCTTCACGGGCATGTGTCGGAGCCAGAGGCGCAACCGCATCCAGTACCTGACCTAAACCGATCAGGGTGTTGGCGCACAGGTTAATGTGCCCCATTTTGCGCCCAGTACGTTTTTCCTTTCCATACCAGTGCACATGCCCCATGGTGTAAACCGCGTCCGGCAGGGTGTCTTCACCAAGGATATTTACCATCGCGGTTGGGCGGAGCAGGGTTGTACGACCTAAAGGCATGCCGGTTACTGCCCTGAGGTGGTTCTCAAACTGACAGGTTTCGGCACCCTGCTGGCTCCAGTGGCCGGAGTTATGAACCCGGGGAGCGATCTCATTGACCAGCAGTTTTTCTCCCACCACAAAAAACTCAATGGCAAGGACACCGACGTAATCCAGTGCTTCGGCGACCGCACGGAACATTGCCTTGGCCTGTGCCTGCAATTCCATAGGCTGGTTTCCGGCCACAGAGACATTCAACACGCCGTCCACATGGGTGTTTTCTGTCAGCGGGTAGACTTCCAGCTCACCGGACATGTTGCGTGCGCCAATCAGGGAGACTTCATAATCGAAGGCTACAAACGCTTCGGCAACAATGGACTGGTCGCCTTTTGCTGCTGCAAGAAACGCCGCAATTTCCTGCCAAACGGATTCTTTCTGGTCTTCAGTTTTGAGGCGCCACTGGCCTTTTCCGTCATAGCCGTCTTTGGCGCTTTTCAGGACCATAGGCAAACCGACTTTGGCGACAGCCCGGTCGAAATCTTCCCGGTTGTTTACAACCTCATAGGTTGCGTTGGCAACACCGGCTTTATCCAGCAGGGCTTTTTCAATCCGGCGGTCGCCCCCGGTTTTGATTGCCTCTGCGGAAGGGCGCAGTTTTCCGCTTGCTTCGCACTGGTCAAGAATGGCGTGAGGGATATGTTCAAATTCAGCAGTAATGACCTGCGCTGATGCGATGGCATTTTCCAATCCATGACCGAGTGCGGTCTTGGTCAGTGGGTGGACGATGTCTTCACTTACCACATCATACGCACTGACCTCGATACCCAACGGGGCACCGGCCAGTGACATCATACGTGCCAGTTGCCCGGCACCGAGAACCAGAACTTTCATTATGCCTCCAAAGATGGATCCGGATTGGCAAGGACGGTGTCAGTCTGGTTCTGGCGGAAGGCATCGACGGCTTTCATCAGCTCCGGGTTGGAGGTTGCCAGAATCTGGGCTGCCAGTAGACCGGCATTGGCGGCACCGGCATCACCGATAGCCAGAGTGCCAACAGCAACTCCTTTAGGCATCTGGACAATAGAAAGTAGGGAATCCATGCCTTTCAGAGCGCGGGATTGTACCGGTACACCGAGTACAGGCAGGCTGGTGAAGGCGGCTGTCATGCCCGGTAGGTGGGCTGCACCGCCAGCACCGGCAATAATTACCTTAATGCCACGGGAGGCCGCTGAACCGGCGTAATCAGCCAGAAGCTGGGGAGTGCGGTGGGCAGAAACCACCTTGGTTTCATACTTCACGCCGAAATGATCCAGCATGTCTGCCGCATTTTTCATGGTTGGCCAGTCTGATTTGGAGCCCATGATAATTCCAACTTCCATTGTTTCGTCCCTTACACTGCATCAAAAAATCTGGCGGCATTATAACGGCTATTACTAGCGAGGAAAACGTTTGCGTCAGTTCTAAAACCTCGGTTTTCTTTTCTTTCTCATAGCTTGTTACAAACCACGTTTGCCAGCCATTGCTTATCCGTTATCCTTGCCTCCATAACAAAGGTGAATAGATTGGGAATAGTGTGGCCAATATTGAACAAGTTTGTGATGCGCTGAATTCGGGCGGCGTCATTGCATACCCGACAGAAGGTGTTTTTGGCGTCGGTTGTGACCCGGACAGCCCGGCTGCCATCCAGGCGTTGCTGGATTTAAACAGCGCCCGAAGCATAAGGGATGATCCTGATTGCTGCCTCTGTTGAGCAGCTTGAACCCTATATTGACCTTGATGTCCTGAACCCGGAAATCCGGGCGGAAGTCCTTGCCAGTTGGCCGGGGCCGGTTACCTGGGTGGTTCCCAAGCGAGAAGGGGTTTCTGACTGGGTTACCGGTGAATTTGACTCCATTGCCGTAAGGGTGACCGATCACCCTCTGGTGCGTCAGCTTTGCACTGAATACGGCAAACCGCTGACTTCAACCAGCGCCAACTTATCCGGCCAACCGCCTTGCATGACTACCTCAGAAGTGAGACAACAGTTGGGAGAAAGGCTGTCCGCTATCCTTGAAGGGGAAACCGGCGGGCGGGTAAAACCTACTGAAATCCGTGATGCAATGTCTGGTAAAGTGTTGCGTCAGGGATAAAAGCAGATATAAGGATACGGTGTGGAAAACGTCGATAAGTCAGCCGTTAAAGCGTTTTTACTTCAACTTCAGGACACCATTTGCCAGGGGCTTGAAGAAGCCGACGGCGCAGCTAAATTTGCCGAAGACAGCTGGACCCGTGCCGAAGGTGGCGGTGGACGCAGTCGGGTTCTCCGTGACGGCGCAGTCATTGAGCAGGGGGGCGTTAATTTCTCCCATGTGTTCGGCGAAAAAATGCCAGCTTCTGCAACGGCGCACCGGCCTGAGCTGGCAGGCAGACGTTTTGAAGCGATGGGCGTTTCCCTCGTTATCCACCCCAAAAACCCTTACGTACCCACTTCCCATGCCAACGTCCGTTTCTTTATTGCCGAAAAAGAGGGGGAGCCGCCGGTCTGGTGGTTTGGTGGCGGTTTCGACCTGACTCCTTTCTATCCTTTCGAGGAAGACTGCCTGCATTGGCACCAGGTGGCCAAAGATCTCTGCGCCCCGTTTGGTGAGAATGTTTATGCCGAGCACAAAGCATGGTGTGATAAGTATTTCTTCCTGCCACACCGCAATGAAACCCGGGGTGTCGGAGGTTTGTTCTTTGATGATCTCAACCAATGGGGCTTTGACAAATCCTTCGCCTATATAAAAGCTGTTGGGCAAGGATACCTAGACGGTTACCTCCCGGTTATCGCCAGGCGGAAAGGGACAGAATACGGTGAGCAGGAAAGAAATTTCCAACTCTACCGGCGCGGCCGCTACGTGGAGTTCAACCTGGTTTATGACCGTGGGACGCTGTTCGGTCTGCAAAGTGGCGGTCGTACAGAATCCATCCTGATGTCCATGCCGCCGCTTGCCCGCTGGGAATACAGCTGGACGCCGGAGCCGGGCAGTGTTGAAGCGCGCCTGTATGATGAATATCTTAAGCCAAGGGAATGGTGAGTACAGTTATGACCGATAGATATGCAGTAGTGGGAAACCCGCTAAGCCATACAAAATCTCCGTTTATTCATACATTGTTTGCCCGTCAGACGGGGCAGGATTTAGTGTATGAAGCTATTGAAGCCCCCAAAGATGGTTTTGTTGAGTGTATTGAGACATTTTTTTCTGAAGGCGGAAAAGGTGCAACATCACGGTTCCATTTAAAGAAGAGGCATATCACTTTGCCACTCAACTGACAGAGCGAGCAAAGCAGGCTGGTGCGGTAAACACCCTTAAAAAGCTGGATGATGGTGGGGTGCTTGGGGACAACACTGACGGTGAGGGTCTGGTGCAGGACCTGTTACAAAACCAGGTTTGTCTGGAAGGTGCCCGGATACTGCTGGTGGGTGCCGGTGGCGCGGCGCGGGGGGTGATCCTCCCATTGTTGAACCAGAAGCCGGCGTCATTGGTTATTGCTAACCGTACCCAGGAAAAGGCTGAAGGGCTTCAGTCGGTGTTTTCAGACTATGGACCTGTTTCTTCGATGTCCCTTGCTGAGACTGCCTGTCAGTCCTTCGATGTCATTATCAATTCTACCTCTGCCAGTCTTTCCGGCGATACGCCAGGGCTACCCGAAGCCGTTGTTCACCCGCAGGCTGTGTTTTATGACATGGTTTATGGAAGCGGGCTGACCTCATCGAACCAGTGGGCTTTAGCGCAGGGCGCTGGGAAAGTATTGGATGGGCTGGGGATGCTTGTCGGTCAGGCTGCAGAGAGCTATACCATTTGGCGTGGTTTACGCCCCGGTACCAAACAGGTTCTCCGGGAGCTGCGCCGGAATCTTGGAGGTTAAATGAACCAGAATATCTTGTTCCCGGATGTGCAGACCTGGCATGCGGAGCAAGGGCAGGTGGAATTCCCGGCTCAACAGGCGGGAGCCTTATCACCTGCTTCGTTTCTAAACAGTGGCTGGAAACAGCCATCGGTCACAGCCTGGATGATGAAACGGCAGTTTTGGCGGTTTTTGCCAACTGCCGTTTTGATCTGGAAGATATTGCTGAAGGTGCCATTGAGGACGAAAACTTCAATACCGAAGGCTGTATTGAGATCCGTTAGCGGTTTTCTGCAAGGTAGTCATTCTTCAGGTTGACGTAATTGATGGATGATTGCTTCAAAAAGGCGCGTTCTTCTTCCTTTAGCGGGCGCGCTTGCTTCACTGGACTGCCGACATATAGATAGCCGCTTTCCAGCTTCTTCCCCGGTGGTACCAGACTGCCCGCACCAACGATGACATCGTCTGCCACTTCAGCACCATCCAGAATGATTGCCCCCATACCCACAAGGACACGGTTGCCAACAGTGCAGCCATGGAGCATTGCCTTGTGACCGACTGTGACGTCCTCGCCAATAATCAGCGGGTGCCCGGTAGGGGCTTCCGGTCCCACTCGGGTGACATGCAAGACAGAGCCGTCCTGGATATTGGTTCTTGCACCGATACGAATAATATTGACGTCTCCCCGGGCCGCAACCAATGGCCAGATGCTGACATCCGCTCCCAGTTCAATGTCGCCTATCAGCGCGGACATGGGGTCGACATATACATCTTTGCCTAGAACAGGTGTCTTACCTTTATATGGGCGTAATGAGAGGCTCATTCTCTATTCCTTTATATATGTAGGGGTCTATCAAGCCTATATTGAGTATGAAAAGTGTGCAATACATGCCTTTTTGACTACTTTGCAGTCAAACAGTCACGAAGGCCGGATTTTTCTCAAAAAAGGGCTTGCCAATGTGATCGCGATCTCTATAATGCGTCCTCACCGACACGGCGGACAGGCAACGACTTCGCAGTGACGGGAAGGCTCCGGGAGCTTTCAAAAACAAATTGAAAACAACTGCTTGACAGGTTTTTTGATTTGTTTAGAATGGCCGCCCGCTTCAACGCAAAACCTTCGGGTCAGCGGTTGAGGGAAGTCAAAAAGAGACTTTGAAAATACTTCAGATTTTCTTCTTGACTTTGGGTCGGAGGCGAGTAAGATACGCAGCCTCGACATTCAGCGGCAACGCTGACAAGTCAA